>NZ_JBEOYB010000082.1:0-30517 GCF_040296845.1 Streptomyces sp. NPDC001985 | reverse complement strand
GTTGATAGGCCGGATCTGGAAGCACCGTGAGGTGTGGAGGTGACCGGTACTAATAGGCCGAGGGCTTGTCCTCAGTTGCTCGCGTCCACTGTGTTAGTTCTGAAGCAACGAACAGTTGCCGGTTTCAGTAGAGCTATCTAACTAAAGAGTGTGCTTGTTCGCTCGAAACCGATAGGGTTTCGGTGGTCATAGCGTAAGGGAAACGCCCGGTTACATTCCGAACCCGGAAGCTAAGCCTTTCAGCGCCGATGGTACTGCAGGGGGGACCCTGTGGGAGAGTAGGACACCGCCGAACAATATTTAGGGACCCTTGGTCCAGCGTTCACGCTGGACCAAGGGTCCTTTTTTGTTTTTCCCGTATGTATGCCGAAGCGCGGCCGGGGGCCGGCTGCGTGAGAATGATTGCAGTACCCGAAGACAGGAGTCACACCGATGCCCACCAACTCTCCCGACGACCGTCCGGAGCGCGAGCCGCGCCGCAAGGACGGCGGCGACCGGGGCGGATTCCGCGGTGGCCGCGACGATCGTGACCGTGGGCCTCGTCGTGACAACGACCGTGACCGTGGTGGATACCGCGGCTCCCGTGATGACCGTGGGGGCCGTCCCGGCGGCACCGGCGGTGCCGGTGGTGGTGGTCGGCCGAGTACTGGTGGGGGTGGCGGTGGCTATGGCCGTCGTGACGACCGTCCCGCCGGTGGTGGGTTCCGTCGTGATGACCGCCCGACCGGTGGCGGTGGCTACGGCCGCCGCGATGACCGGCCGAGCACCGGTGGGTTCCGTCGTGACGACCGGCCCACCGGTGGCGGCTTCCGTGGCAACGACCGTCGTGACGAGCGTCGTGATGAGCGTCCGTCGTTCCGCCGCGACGACCGCCCCAGTGGCGGCGGCCGTGACGATCGCCGTGACGACCGTCCGTCGTTCCGCCGCGACGACGACCGCGGTGGATACCGCGGCTCGCGCGACGACCGGGGCGGCCGGCCGAGTACTGGTGGGGGTGGCGGTGGCTATGGCCGTCGTGACGACCGGCCGAGCACCGGTGGGTTCCGTCGTGATGACCGCCCGACCGGTGGCGGTGGCTACGGCCGCCGTGACGACCGGCCGAGCACCGGTGGGTTCCGTCGTGACGACCGTGATCGTGACCGTGCGCCTCGTCGTGATGACCGTCCCGCCGGTGGTGGGTTCCGTGGCAATGACCGTCGTGACGACAGGCCGTCCTTCCGTCGGGATGACCGTCCGAGCGGCGGGTTCGGCCGTGATGACCGTGGCGGTGACCGTCGTGACGACCGCCGTGACGAGCGTCCGTCGTTCCGCCGTGACGACCGCCCCAGCGGTGGCGGCCGTGACGACCGTCCGCCCTTCCGCCGGGACGACGACCGCGGTGGATACCGCGGCTCGCGCGACGACCGGGGCGGCCGGCCGGGTGGGTACGACCGTGACCGGGGTGGCCGTCCCGCAGGGGGCGGTGGCTACGGGCGGCGTGACGACCGAGCCGGCGGGTTCCGCCGTGACGACCGGGACCGGGACCGGGACCGTCCGGACCGGGAGCCGATCAAGCGGCTGCCGATCCCCGAGGACGTCACCGGCGACGAGATCGACAAGGATGTGCGGCAGGAGCTCCAGAGCCTGCCCAAGGGCCTGGCCGAGGAGGTCTCCAAGAACCTCGTCATGGTCGCCAAGCTGATCGACGAGGAGCCGGAGCAGGCCTACGGGTACTCCCGGATCGCGCTGCGGCTCGCCTCCAGGGTGGCCGCGGTCCGCGAGGCGGCGGGTTTCGCCGCGTATGCCACCCAGCGGTACACCGAGGCGCTCGCCGAGTTCCGGGCGGCGCGGCGGATGACCGGCAGCGTGGAGCTGTGGCCCGTCATGGCGGACTGCGAGCGCGGGCTCGGGCGGCCGGAGCGAGCGCTGGCCATGGCCGGCGAGGCCGAGGTGCAGAAGCTCGACAAGGCCGGCCAGGTGGAGATGCGGCTGGTGGCCGCCGGGGCCCGGCGGGACATGAGGCAGATCGACGCGGCCATCGTGACGTTGCAGAGCCCCGAGCTGGCCTCCCACTCGGTCCAGCCCTGGACCGCGCGGCTGCGGTACGCGTACGCCGACGCCCTGCTCGCGGCCGGTCGTGAGGACGACGCCCGTGAGTGGTTCGCCAAGGCGCTGGAGTCGGACAAGGACGGTGCCACGGACGCGTCCGACCGGCTCGCCGAGATGGACGGGGTCGAGTTCGTCGACGCCATCGGCCACGAGGGCGATGACGCGAGCGACGACGACAGCGACAGCGACGACGCTGCCCATGACGCTGACATCGACGACGCTGACATCGACGGCGACGACAGCGATGAAGCCGATGACGAGGCGGACGCCGACGCCGGCATCGACGGTGACAGCGGTGCCCGGGACGACAAGGGCGAGTAGCCGGTGGAACGGAAAAGGGGCGGCACCTTCGCGGTGCCGCCCCTTTTCCGTTCTCTCATGTCACCGTCAGGCTTCTGAGCACCAGGCCCGTCGCCGGCTTCGGCCCGAACGAGGTCGACTTGCGCGGCATCGTCACCCCTTCGCGCGCCAGGCCCCGGACGACCTCCTCCCGGACGGGATGCATCAGCACCGCCGTACCGCCGTGGCGTTCCGCCTGGGTCACGGCCGCCTCCGTGTCATGGATGTACGCGATGTGGTCCGGGGTGTCCGGGATCTGCCACAGGTGGTCCAGGAGCGTGGCGTGCAGCACGGTGGCGTCCAGGGCCCGCCAGGCGTCGGGGCGGTCGGTCCGTACCGTGCCGGCGAGCAGGGCGGGGTCCGGCCGGTCCAGGAGGTGGAGGGCGCCATCGCCCGCCAGGAGGAAGGCGTTGCTCTCGGCGCACGCCTCCGCCAGGGTCTCCAGGGCTTCGGGGAGCGCGGTGTCGAGGCGCTGGACGTGGAAGGAGCCGTGCAGCGCGTCGAGTGCCTTGGCCACCGGGAGGCGGTGCAGCAGCCGGTGGATCGCGCGGACCCGCAGCGGGTAGCGGGCCGAGTCGGTGAGCAGGACCAGCCCATGGTTCCAGGGGCCGGCCCCGGGGTGTTCGGCGCGGAGGGCGAGATAGGCCGCCCAGCGGTGGTGGCCGTCGGCGATCAGGGCCTGCCGTCCGGCCAGGTCGCGGTCGATCGCGGCCAGGTCGGCGGGGTCGGTGAGGGCCCAGAGCCGGTGGCGGAAGCCGTCCTCCGTGGTGGTGGCGAGGAGCGGGGGGTTCCGTACGGTCCGTTCCACGATCGCGGTGGTGGTGCCGGCGCCGCCCGTGCCCTGGTAGGTGAGGAGCAGGGGCTCCAGGTTGGCGGCGGTGGTCCGCAGCAGGTCGGTGCGGTCGGCGACGATGTCCGCCATCACGTCCTCGTGCGGGAGGACGGTTCCGGCGCCGGGGCCGGAGAGGGCCAGCGCGCCGATGACGCCGCGCTGGAGGATGTCGTCCCGGTGCTGCTCGTACACATAGAGCGCGGGTTCGGGGTCGGGCGCGAGGATGCCCTCGGCGAGCCAGCGGGCGAGGGTGTCGGCTGCTTGGCGGTGGCGGGCCTCGGGGGTGGGGGCCTGCGGAAGGATCAGGCGGACGATGTTGTGGGGGTCCGCGGATTCGAGGTGGTGCAGTCCGTCGGGTCGGACGACGACGTCGTACGGCGGTGAGGTCACGGCGGCGAGAGAGCCGACCCGCTCGGGGACGTAGCGCAGTCCGCGGAAGGGGATCAGGCGCAGGCCGTCGTTGGCTGCGGGACCGTCGCTGTTCATCCGAGCATCGTAGGGGGTGGCGCATGAGCGATGATCGAGGGACGGACGCCGATGGAGGGCACGATCGTATGAGTGAGCGGAGCAGGACCCGGCCGGGTGCGAGTGCGGCGGCGCTGAGCGCGGCGTACGACACCGCGCTGCTGGACCTGGACGGCGTGGTGTACGCGGGCGGTGAGGCGATCGCGCACGCCGTGGACGCGCTGCTGGCGGCCCGGGACGGTGGGATGCGGCTGGCGTATGTGACGAACAACGCGCTGCGCCCGCCGGACGCGGTGGCGGCGCATCTGACGGAGCTGGGGGTGCCTTCGGCCGCCGATGACGTGATCAACTCGGCGCAGGCGGTGGCCCGGCTGATCTCGGAGCAGGTGCCGGCGGGGTCGCGGGTGCTGGTGATCGGTGGTGAGGGGCTGCGGGTCGCGCTGCGGGAGCGGGGGCTCGTGCCGGTGGAGTCGGCGGATGACGCTCCGGCGGCCGTGGTGCAGGGCTACGGCGGCCCCGGGCTGCCCTGGGGGCGGTTCGCGGAGGCGTGTTACGCGATCGCGCGCGGCGTGCCGTGGTTCGCGTCCAACACCGATCTGACGATTCCCAGTGCGCGGGGGATCGCGCCGGGCAATGGCGCAGCGGTGGAGGTGGTGCGGATCGCGACGGGCGCGGAGCCGCAGGTGGCGGGGAAGCCGCTGCCGCCGATGCACCGGGAGACGATCCTGCGGACGGGTGCGGTGCGCCCGTTGGTGGTGGGGGACCGGCTGGACACCGATATCGAGGGCGCGTTCAACGGGGGTGTGGATTCCCTGCTGGTGCTGACCGGGGTGACGGACGGGGCGCTGCTGCTGGCCGCGCCGCCGGAGCACCGGCCGACGTATGTGGACGCCGATCTGCGGGGCATGCTGACCGGCCAGCCCGAAGTGTCGGCCGGGGACGGCGGGTTCCGCTGCGGCGGGTGGAGTGCGGCGGCGCGGGGCGGGGAGCTGGTCCTGGAGGGGGAGGGCGGTTCCCTGGACGGGCTGCGGGCGCTGTGCGCGGCTGCCTGGTCGGACGCCGGGGACGGGGTCTGCGCGGCGGACGCGGGGAAGGCGCTCTCCCGGCTGGGGATGTAGGACCGCGGGGGTGCGGGACCCGGGTGCCGGGGGTGCCGGGGGTGCCGGGGGTGCGGGACCCGGGTGCCGGGGGTGCCGGAGTGCGGTGAGGGGGCGGCCGGTGGTCCGGCCGCCCCCTCACCGGCCGGGTCCGTCAGGCCAGCTTCTTCGAGCGGGTGACGGCGGCGGCGAGGCGCTCCAGGACCGGGGCGAAGCCCGCGTAGCTGTAGCGCTCCTCCATGGCCCAGGGGATGGTCTGGCCGGCCTTCACGGCGGGGAGCCGCTCCCAGGTGGGCTTCTTCGCCAGATCCTTGGCGGGCAGGGCCTGGGCACGGTTGTCGATCATGATCAGATCGGCGTGGTGCCGGTCGGCGTTCTCCCAGCTCAGGAACTCCCAGAAGCCCCACTCGTCGCTCTTCTCCGCCTCGACGAACTCGACTCCGAGGTCCTTGAAGTAGTGGAGATCGCAGTAGGCCTCGGGGACGGCGGCGTACATCTGCTCGGCGTCGCCGCTCATGGCGAGCACCTTGAGGCCGCGGTTGGCCTCGGCGGCCTTGCGCAGGGCCGCCTCGGCGCGCTCGAAGCGGGCCTTGGCCTCGGTGACCTTGGCGGCCTGGAGGTCGGCGCCGAGGGCCTCGGCGAGTTCGGCGTACCGCCCCAGTGGTTCGAGGAGGGACGTGTGGGCACCGGCGATGCCCAGCGTCGGGGCGAGGGCCTCGATCTTCTCGCTGCTCTCCTCGGGGACGAACCAGAGGGCGGGCGGCGGGAACATGTTGCTGATGAGGAGGTCCGGGCCGAGGGCCGCGTACTTCTCGACGCTGAACTCGCCCCACGCCTTGCCGAGGCTGGTGAGCCCGCTGACATCGAGGTCGCCCACCTGGGGGTTGGGCTTGCCGTTGACCGGGTCGGTGGGGCCGAAGACCCCGGCGCACTCGACGCCGTAGTCGTGGAGGGCGGCGGCGCTGGAGACGTAGGCGACCAGCTTTCCGGGAGTCCGCTCGCGCTTGATGGTCTTCCCCCGGTCGTCCTTGAAGGTCCAGGCGCCGCCGCCGCTCCGCGCGCCGGACTTCGGCTTGTCGTCCTTGGTGCCGTCGCTTCCGCAGGCGGCGAGCAGGGCGCCGATGCCGAGTGCGCCGGTGGCGGTGAGGAGCCTGCGCCGGGAGAGGGCGGGGTTGTTCATCAGGGGAACTTCCGTCATTCGGGGGAAAAGAGGAGGGTAGGCTAACCTAACCTCGTGTTGGTCGACAGTGCGCAGGACCGTGCGGGGCCCCGATCCGGGTCCGCGCGGGCTCCAGCCCCCACCCCAGTCCCCGCCTCCGCCGGGCGCCATGCCCTGCGCGCCGCCGGGCTGTTGCTCTCCGTCGCCGTGCTGGTCCTGGTCTGTCTGGCGAGTATTTCGTTCGGTGCCAAATCGATACCGCTCGCCGATGTGTGGCAGGGGCTCTTCGCCCACTCGGGCAGCGGCAACGATGTGATCGTCCGTGAGGTGCGGGTGCCGAGGACCGTGCTCGGGGTGCTCGCCGGCGCCGCGCTGGGGGTCGCCGGCGCGGTGATGCAGGCGCTGACCCGCAATCCGCTCGCGGAGCCGGGACTGCTCGGTGTGAACGCGGGCGCGTCCGCCGCCGTGGTCACCGCCATCAGCTTCTTCGGGGTGACCTCGCTCACCGGCTATGTCTGGTTCGCCTTCCTCGGCGCCGGCGCCGTCTCCGTCCTGGTCTATGTCCTCGGCGGCAGCCGGGCCGCGAACCCGGTGCGCCTGGCGCTCGCCGGGACCGCCGCCAGCGCCGCGCTCTACGGCTATGTCAACGCCGTGCAGCTGCTGGACTCGGCCGCGCTGGACAAGCTGCGGTTCTGGACGGTCGGCTCGCTCGCGGCGGCCGACCCGGCGACCATCGCCAAGGTCGCGCCGTTCATCGGCGCGGGGGTGGTGCTCGCGCTGCTGCTCGCCCGGCCGCTGAACGCGATGGAGATGGGCGACGACACCGCCCGCGCCCTGGGCGCGCGTCCGGGGCGGACCCGGGCGCTCTCCATGCTCTGTGTGACGCTGCTCTGCGGGGCGGCCACCGCGGCCTGCGGGCCGATCGTCTTCGTCGGGCTGATGATCCCGCACCTGGTGCGCGCCATCACCGGGCCCGACATGCGGTGGATACTGCCGTACGCCATGGTGCTGGCGCCGGTGCTGCTGCTCGGCGCCGATGTCATCGGGCGGTTGGTGACCCGCCCGGCCGAGCTCCAGGTCGGTATCGTCACCGCGCTGCTGGGCGGGCCCGTCTTCATCCAGCTCGTACGCCGCCGAAGGATGGCCCAGCTGTGAGGACCGCCGTGAGGACCGCTGTGAGCGAGAAGACCGCCACCGGGGCAGCGGAGCCCGATGCGCTCGCCGGCTCCACCCGGAAGGTCCGCGCGGTGCGGACGGCGGGCGGGCTGTCCGTGCGGGTGGACCCGCGGGCCGCCGTCGTCGTGGTGCTGCTGACCGCCCTGGCCCTCGCGGCCTCCGTGGTCCTGCTCGGCACCGGGGACTTCAGGATCGCGCCCGGCGATGTGGTCGCCACCCTGTTCGGGCACGGCACCACCGCCCATGAGTTCGTCATCCACGAACTGAGGCTGCCGCGCGTCCTGGTCGGGCTGCTCGCCGGCGCCTGCCTCGCGCTCAGCGGCGCCGTCTTCCAGTCGCTGTCGCGCAATCCGCTGGGCAGCCCCGATGTGATCGGCTTCGGGCAGGGCGCGGCGGTGGGCGCGCTCACCGTCATCGTGCTCTTCCAGGGGAGCGCGGTCGCGGTCGCGGGCGGGGCGCTCGCCGGCGGGCTGCTGACCGGTGTCGCCGTCTATCTGCTGGCGTGGAAGCGCGGGGTCCACGGCTACCGGCTGGTCCTGGTCGGCATCGGCACCGCCGCCGTCCTCACCGCCGTCAACCACTATCTGATCACCAAGGCCAATCTGGCGGACGCCACCCGGGCCGTGCTGTGGATGACCGGCTCCCTGGAGGGCCGCGACTGGACACAGGTCTGGCCGCTGCTCGCGGTCTTCCTCGCCGCCGTACCGGTCCTCGCGGTGTACGGGCGTCCGCTGCGGGTCCTGGAGATGGGCGACGACGCCGCGCACGCGCTCGGGGTGCCCGTGGAGCGGGCCCGGCTCGTGCTGATGGCGTCGGGGGTGCTGCTGATGGCCGCCGCGACCGCCGCCTCCGGGCCGATCGCCTTCGTCGCCCTCAGCGCGCCCCAGCTGGCCCGCCGGCTGACCCGGGCCCCCGGCCCCGGTCTGGCCGCGGCGGCGGCGATGGGCGCGGCGCTGCTGCTCATCGCGGACTGGGCGGCCGGTACTGTCTTCGGCGACCGGAGTCTGCCGGTCGGTGTGGTGACGGCGGTGCTCGGCGGCTGCTATCTGCTCTGGCTGCTGGTCGCCGAACGCCGGGCGGGGCGGATATGAGGAGACCGGCCGGCGCGGCCCCAGCGGAATTCCCGAACCAACCATCCAGGAGCACCACCACCATGCAGCGTCTCACCGCGGAATCGGTCACCCTCGGCTACGACCAGCGGGTCATCGCCGAGAATCTCTCGGTGGAGATACCCGACAACTCCTTCACGGTGATCGTCGGTCCCAACGCCTGCGGCAAGTCCACCCTGCTGCGCGCCCTCTCGCGGATGCTGAAGCCCAGTGAGGGCCGGGTGCTGCTGGACGGGCAGGCCATTCACTCGATGCCCGCGAAGAAGGTGGCCCGGACCCTGGGTCTGCTGCCGCAGTCCTCGATCGCCCCCGACGGGATCACCGTCGCGGACCTCGTGGCCCGGGGCCGCTATCCGCACCAGGGGCTGCTGCGGCAGTGGTCGCCCGAGGACGAGCGGATCGTCCAGGAGTCGATGGCCGCCACCGGCGTCGGCACCCTGGCCGAGCGCTATGTCGACGAGCTCTCCGGCGGACAGCGCCAGCGCGTCTGGATCGCGATGGCGCTGGCCCAGCAGACTCCGCTGCTGCTGCTGGACGAGCCCACGACCTTCCTCGACATCCAGCACCAGCTGGAGGTCCTCGACCTCTGCGCCGAGCTGCACGAGACACAGGGCCGGACCCTGGTGGCGGTGCTCCACGACCTCAACCAGGCCGCGCGGTACGCCACCCATCTCGTCGCCCTCCACGAGGGCCGGATCGTCGCCGAGGGCGCGCCGTCCGACGTGGTCACGGCGGAGCTGGTGGAGCGGGTCTTCGGGGTGCGGAGCCAGGTCATCGACGACCCGGAGTCCGGTACGCCGCTGGTGGTTCCGGTGGCGCGGAAGCGGGCCGCGACGGCCGGCAAGGCCCGCTGAGCCCGCAGGGCCGGGCGCCCGGCCCCCGCGGCACCCGGAGCGGCGGCCCCGGCGGTCCCGCCCTCGGCCGTGGCCCCGCCCCGGGCGGCCGGTCCGGCGCGGCGGCCCCAGCCGCTAGAGCAGCGACCTCAGCCGCAGCAGATCGCGGAAACCGGCCTCCAGACGCACCCGGCCCGAGGCCCACGCCCGCGCGAAGTCCAGCTCGCCGTCGACCATCGCCACCAGGTCGTCCCCGGTCATCGCGAGCCGGATCTGCGCCTTGTCGCGCGGCGGGCCCTCCAGGGTGTCCATCACCGTGATACCGCCGCCCTGGAGCCGGCCGGTGAAGGTGATGTCCAGATCCCTGATGTGGCAGCTGAGGGAGCGGTCGAGCGCAACGGCGCTGCGTACATCGCCGTTCGCCCGCAGGAGATTGTCACTGAGTCTGCTGAGTGCGCTGCGGCACTCTTCCGTCGTCGCCATCGTGATCGACGGTACCGCAGGGCTTCGCGGTAGCGTCTGGGCATGAGCGACTCGATGCCGGGCCCCCGGGTCCCCGCACCTCAGAGCGGGCCCGGGGACCCCACCGCCGACGTCCGGGAGGACCTCCCCGGGCACCCCGGGCCCGCCGCCGACCCCGCGGCGCCCGCGCCCCTCGGCGTCCCCCTCGTCCCCACCGGCGACGCCGGGGTGGACACCCTGCTGACCCGCCTCGCCGACGCCGACCACCTCCCCGCGGACGGACACCCCGAGGTGTACGAGGATGTACACCGGGGGCTGCGTTCCGCGCTGACCTCCCTCGACGCACCTCCCGCGCCGCCGCCCGCCCCCCGGGCGCCGGCGCCCTCACCCTCGTACAACCACAGGAGCTGAACCGAACGTGGCAGGAGCCGCCCGCCGCCGTCTCGACGCCGAACTGGTGCGCCGCAGCCTGGCGCGCTCGCGCGAGCACGCCAGCCAGCTGATCGCCGCCGGGCGGGTCACCGTGGGCGGCGCCGCCGCCACCAAGGCCGCCACCCAGGTCGAGACCGCCGCCGCCATCGTCGTCACCGCCGACGACGGCGACCCCGACTACGTCTCGCGCGGCGGCCACAAGCTCGCCGGGGCGCTCGCTGCCTTCGGGCCCCTCGGGCTGACGGTCACCGGCCGGCGGGCCCTGGACGCCGGGGCGTCCACCGGCGGCTTCACCGATGTGCTGCTGCGCGCGGGCGCGGCCCATGTCGTCGCCGTGGACGTCGGCTACGGACAGCTCGCCTGGTCGCTCCAGAGCGACGACCGGGTGACCGTGAAGGACCGCACGAACGTCCGCGAGCTGACCGTGGAGACGATCGGCGGCGAGCCGGTCGACCTGGTCGTGGGGGACCTCTCCTTCATTCCGCTCGGGCTCGTGCTGCCGGCGCTGGCCGGCTGCGCGGGGCCCGGCGCCGATCTGGTGCTGATGGTCAAACCGCAGTTCGAGGTGGGCCGGGAGCGCCTCGGCAGCGGGGGTGTGGTGCGCAGCGCCGATTTGCGCGCGGAGACGGTGCGGACCGTGGCCGGGCAGGCCGCGGAGCTGGGCCTCGGGGTGCTGGGAGTCACCGCCAGCCCGCTCCCCGGGCCGTCCGGGAACGTCGAGTACTTTCTGTGGCTCCGGGCCGGCGCGCCCGAGCTTGATCCGGCGGACGTCGACCGAGCAGTGGCGGAGGGACCTCGTTGACCAGACCAGACACGACATCGGCCCGCAGGGTGTTCCTGCTCGCGCACACCGGCCGCCCGGCCGCCATCCGCAGCGCCGAACTCGTCGTCCAGGGGCTGCTCCGCTGCGGCCTCGGGGTGCGGGTGCTGGAGGCGGAGGCCGCCGATCTGCCGCTGCCGCCGTCCGTGGAGACCGTTCCCGAGGCCACCCCGGAGGCGCTGGACGGCTGTGAACTGCTCATTGTGCTCGGCGGCGACGGGACGCTGCTGCGGGGCGCGGCCTTCGCCCGCGCGTCCGGGGTGCCGATGCTCGGCGTCAATCTGGGGCGCGTCGGCTTTCTCGCGGAGGCGGAGCGCGACGACCTCGACAAGGTCGTCGACCGGGTCGTCACCCGGGAGTACGAGGTCGAGGAGCGGATGACCATCGATGTCGTCGTGCTCAGCAACGGCGAGATCGTCCACCGCGACTGGGCGCTCAACGAGGCCGCCGTGCAGAAGGTGTCGCCCGAGCGGATGCTGGAGGCGGTCCTGGAGATCGACGGCCGCCCGGTCACCGCCTTCGGCTGCGACGGCATCGTCTGCGCCACGCCCACCGGCTCGACCGCGTACGCCTTCTCGGCCGGCGGTCCGGTGGTCTGGCCCGAGGTGGAGGCGCTGCTGATGGTTCCGATCAGCGCCCACGCCCTGTTCGCCAAGCCGCTGGTGACCGCTCCGACCTCGGTCCTCGCGGTGGAGGTCCAGCCGCACACCCCGCACGGCGTCCTCTGGTGCGACGGCCGCCGGTCGGTGGAACTGCCGCCCGGGGCGCGGGTGGAGGTCCGCCGGGGCGCTGTGCCGGTACGGCTGGCGCGGCTGCACCACGCCTCCTTCACGGACCGGCTGGTGGCGAAGTTCGCGCTGCCGGTCTCCGGGTGGCGGGGCGCGCCGCGCTGATCGGTCCCGGGGCGCCGGGCCCGCTCCGGCTCGTCCGCGCCGGGCCCGGCCCTGGCGCGGACGATCATCAGTTCGGGTGATCCGGCGCCGGGCCCGCGGTGGCCCGGGAGGGGAGCGGACGGGGTCGGCGTCGCACCGCACGGCCGAAACCTCGTATGGTCGTGTCCGTGTTGGAGGAGATGAGGATACGGTCGCTCGGGGTCATCGACGACGCTGTCGTCGAGCTGTCGCCCGGTTTCACCGCGGTGACCGGCGAGACGGGCGCCGGCAAGACCATGGTCGTCACCAGCCTGGGGCTGCTGCTCGGCGGGCGGGCCGATCCGGCGCTGGTGCGGATCGGTGCCAAGTCGGCGGTGGTGGAGGGCCGGATCGGGGTCGCCGCCGGCGGACCCGCCGCGCTGCGGGCCGAGGAGGCGGGCGCCGAACTCGACGACGGCACCCTCCTCGTCAGCAGGACCGTGTCGGCGGAGGGCCGCTCCCGGGCGCACCTCGGCGGGCGGTCCGTGCCGGTGGGGGTGCTCGCGGAACTCGCCGACGAACTCGTCGCCGTCCACGGCCAGACCGACCAGCAGGGGCTGCTGCGCCCGGCCCGGCAGCGCGAGGCGCTCGACCGGTACGCCGGCGGGGCGCTCACCGGCCCCCTCAAGGAGTACGCCGCCGCCTACCGAGGGCTGCGCGCCGTCTCCGCCGAACTCGCCGAGCTGACCACCCGGGCCAGGGAGCGCGCCCAGGAGGCGGATCTGCTGCGGTTCGGACTGGACGAGATCGCCGCGGTCGAACCCCGCGCCGGGGAGGATGTGGAGCTGGCCGCCGAGGCCGAGCGGCTCGGCCACGCCGAGGCCCTCGCCTCGGCGGCGGCCCTCGCCCACACGGCGCTGGTGGGCAATCCCGAGGACCCCGAGGGCATCGACGCGACGACCCTCGTCTCGGGCGCCGGGCGGGCCCTGGACTCCGTGCGCTCCCACGACGCCGCGCTCGCCGCGCTCGCCGACCGGGTGGGTGAGGTCTCCATCCTCCTCGCCGACGCCGCGGGGGACCTCGCCGGATACGCGGCGAACCTGGACGCCGACCCCCGCAGGCTCGCCGCCGTCGAGGAGCGCAGAGCGGCGCTGACCACGCTCACCCGCAAGTACGGGGAGAGCATTGACGCCGTTCTCGCCTGGTCGCAGGAGGGCGCCGCCCGCCTCACCGAGCTGGACGGCGACGACGACCGGATCGGGGAGCTGACGGCCGAGCGGGACGCCCTGCGCGGCGAACTCGCCACCCTGGCCGGGGCGCTGACCGGGGTACGGACGGAGGCCGCGGCCCGGTTCGCCGAGGCCGTCACCGGGGAGCTGGCGTCGCTCGCGATGCCGCACGCCCGGGTGTCGTTCGCGCTCCGGCGGAACGAGTGCGCGGACGAGGCCGCCGGAGTCGAGATCGACGGGCGCACGGTCGCGTACGGTCCGCACGGCGTCGACGAGGTCGAGCTGCTCCTCGCCCCGCACCCGGGAGCGCCGCCCCGGCCGATCGCGAAGGGCGCGTCCGGCGGCGAGCTGTCGCGGGTGATGCTCGCGGTGGAGGTGGTGTTCGCCGGGACCGACCCCGTGCCGACCTATCTCTTCGACGAGGTCGACGCCGGGGTCGGCGGCAAGGCGGCGGTCGAGATCGGCCGGCGCCTCGCCAAGCTCGCCAGGACCGCGCAGGTGGTCGTGGTGACGCATCTGCCGCAGGTGGCGGCCTTCGCCGACCGCCAGCTGCTGGTGGAGAAGACCCACGACGGCTCGGTGACCCGCAGCGGTGTCACCGTGCTGGAGGGCGAGGCCCGGGTGCGCGAGCTGTCGCGGATGCTGGCCGGCCAGGAGGACTCCCGGGCCGCGCGCGCCCACGCGGAGGAGCTGCTCGCGGCGGCACGCGGCGAGGGGTGAGGCCCCGGGGCCGTCCCCGGAGTGTGGTGGCCCGAGGCCCCGCGGCCCCCGCCGGCCCGGTGTCGTACGGGACGCCGCTCCGGTGCGCCCGCCGGGGCCCCCGCGACACGGGCAGGGCCGGCGCGGTGATCGGGGCGGCGGTGTGCGGGACGGCGGTGTACGGGACGGCGGTGTACGGGACGGGACCAGCCGGTCCGCCGGTTCACCCGGGTGAGTGATCCAGGGGCCGGTACGGCTCGCTCTGGGCACCCGGTCGGTGCCGGAACGTGCGTACGGACTGGCATTCTTGCCGGGTGACACAGCTGCGTACGGTCCAGGTGCTGGGCGGCGGGAGTGCGGGAAGCAGCGCCCATGTCCGGTCGCTGGCCGCGGGGCTGGTGGCGCGGGGCGTGCGGGTGACCGTGTGCGCCCCGCCCGAACTGGAACGCCTCTACGACTTCCCGGGCGCCGGGGCGCACTTCGCACCCGCCGGCGCGCTCCGCGCGGAGTGCGCCGGGGCCGATCTGGTGCACGCGCACGGGCTCCGGGCCGCGGTACGGGCCGCGCTCGCCCTCAGCGGGCTGCGGATACCGCTCGTGGTCACCTGGCACACCCGGGCGCCGGACGACGGGGCCCGGGGGCGGGTGGTGCGGTTGCTGGAGCGGCGGGCGGCGCGCGCGTCGGCGGTGCTGCTCGGGACCTGCTCCGAACTGGTCGACCGGGCCCGTGGGCTCGGCGCCCGTGACGCCCGGCTCGCCCCGCTGGCCCTGCCCGCCTCCCAGGGGCCCGTGGCGGCCGGGGCGGCGGAGGTCCGGGCCCGACTGGACGCGGGGGAGCGGCCGTTGGTGCTGGCGGTGGGGAACCTGGAGCCGGGCCGGGGGTACGGGACGCTGCTCGACGCCGCCGAGTGGTGGCGGCTGCTCGACCCCGTGCCGCTGGTGGTGATCGCCGGGGAGGGGCGGGAGCGGGCGGCGCTGGAGCGGCGCATCGGCGCGGAGCGGCTGCCGGTGCGGCTGCTGGGCCGCCGGGACGACATCGCCGAACTGCTCGCGGCGGCCGAGGTCGCGGTCCTCCCCAGCCGCTGGGAGGCGCGTTCCCCGCTCGCCCAGGAGGCCCTGCGGATGGGCGTCCCCCTGGTCGCCACGGCGGTGGGCGGGGTGCCCGAGCTGGTGGGGGAGGCGGCGGAGCTGGTGCCGTACGGGGACGCCGGGGCGCTGGCGGGGGCGGTGGCGGGGTTGTTGGGGGACGGGGAGCGGCGGGAGGAGCTGAGGAGGGCGGGGAGGGTGCAGGCGGCGGGGTGGCAGACGGAGGACGAGACGGTGGTGCAGGTCTTGAGCGTCTACGACGAGTTGGTGTCGCGCTGACCCGTGCGCCCGGGCCCGGAGCCGCCTCCGGGCCCCGGGGAGGGGCGCCCCGCACGGCGTCGGGCCCGGGTCGGGGGCCGGCCCCCGAACCCCCGCTCCTCAATCGCCGGAGGGGCTGAATGCGGGGCTTCCCGTTCGTCGGAGGGCTGAGTGTGTGCGGCTCAGTGGCCGGGGGGCGGCTTCCGGGTTTCGGTTTCTCGACTGCCGGAGGGGCTGGATGTGCGGCTTCCCGTTCGCCGGAGGGGCTTGATGTGCGGCCTCCCGTTCCTCGGAGGGGCTGATCCCGGTGTGGCTCAGTGGCCGGGGAGGTGGCGGCGGGCCTGGAGGGCGAGGGTGAGGGTGAGGACCGTCTGGGGGTCGTCGAGGTCGGCGGAGAGGAGGTCGGCGATGCGCGCCAGGCGGTTGTAGAGCGTCTGGCGGTTCAGATGCAGCTCGCGGGCGGTCTCCGCCTTGCGGCCCGCATGGGCGAGATACGCCTCCAGCGTCGGCAGCAGCACCGGCCGCGACACCGCGTCGTGCTCCCGCAGACCCCCCAGCGCCCGCCCCACGAACCCCGCCAGATCCGGCTCCCCCCGCAGCCGCCACAGCAGCAGCTCCGTGTCCAGCCGCCGCGCGTCGTACCAGGGCCGGTCGGGCAGCCCCTCCGCGGCGGTCGCGGTCTCGGCCGTGTGGCGCAGCCCCGCCGGCATCTGCTCCCAGCCGCCCGCCGTCCCCACCACCACGACCTGCGGCCGGCCCCCCACCCGCTCCACCCCGGCCCGCAGCGCTCCCGCCACCCGCTCGGCGACCGCGTCCCGAGTGTCGTCCGCGTCCGCGCGCGACCCCAGCCCCACCAGCAGCGGAACCCGCCCTTCCACCGGGCGTACCCCCAGCAGCACCGGCACCCCCACCGCCGACAGCTCCTCCTGCACGGCATGGGCCAGCGGTGCCCAGGCCCCGGGCGGCGGCGACAGCCGCATCACCACCGGCAGCAGTGGCCCGTCCCCCGGCCGGAACCCCAGCACCCGGGCCTGCGCGGGCGCGTCCCCCGCGGTGATCCGGCCCTCCGCGAGGTCGGTGAGGAAGTCGCCCCGGCCCCGCGCCGCCAGCTCCTCCTCCTGGCGTGCCTGCATCAGCACCACCGCCAGCAGCCCCGCCGCCCGCTCGGCCGCCATCCGGTGGACCTCCAGCAGCGGGGAGCCGACGGCCGGCAGCACCAGCCGGGCACGGACCGCCGCCGCTCCCTGTCCGCCGCCGGGCACATCCACCAGGAGCGTTCCGGCCGGCGGCGACTCCCGGGCGGCGGGCTGACCGCGCAGCCCCTCCCAGATCTGGAGCGGATCGACCCCGGCCGGCTCGGCAGCCGGCCCCGCCGCGTACAGCAGCCGCCCGTCGGGGGTCTCCAGCAGCACCGGGTTGGCGGTGAAGTCGGCGAGAATCCGCAGGACCCGCGGCACCCCGCCGCCGTCGAGCAGCGCCCGGGTGCAGTGCAGATGGACGTCCTCGGCGCGCCGCAGCAGCGCGTAGTGCCCATGGACGATCTCGGTGTGGATCTCCTCGGTGACCGCGACGAACGGCACCTCCCGGTGCAGCTGGACCAGCGGCAGCCCGGCGGCGCGGGCGGTCTCCACGAGCGCGGCGGGCAGCCGGCTGAACCGGGTGCCCAGCTCCACCACGAGCGCCGCGATCCCCCGGTCGGCGAGGCGGCGGACGAACGCCCGCTGCTCGGCGGGCCGGGTCCCGAGCCCGAGCCCGGTGGTCAGGAGCAGCTCCCCGCCCTTGAGGAGGGAGGCGATATGGGGCACCTCGCCCGCGTGCACCCAGCGCACGGTGCGCTGGAGCCGCTCCGCGCCCGCGACGACCTCGGGCAGCCCCGAGCGCAGGCCGGGCAGCTCCAGTGCCCTGCGTACGGTGATACCGCCCTGGGGTTCGCCTCGGGTCTCCACGGAACTGGTGCCTCGCGCTTCACTCGGTCGACGGGCTGACCTGGGACGCTACCCGGCCGGCCCGCCCACCGGGGCCCTGGCCCTACCCTCCGTACGCCCCCGACGCGGTCAGCCGCAGCGCCGTGTCGATCAGCGGCACATGGCTGAAGGCCTGCGGGAAGTTCCCCACCTGCCGCTGGAGCCGCGGGTCCCACTCCTCCGCCAGCAGCCCCAGATCATTGCGGAGCGCCAGCAGCCGTTCGAAGAGCTTGCGGGCCTCGTCCACCCGCCCGATCATCGCGAGGTCGTCCGCCATCCAGAAGGAGCAGGCGAGGAAGGCACCCTCGTCGCCCTCCAGGCCGTCCACTCCGGCGTCGCCGCCGGAGGTGGGGTAGCGCAGGATGAAGCCGTCCTCGGTGGACAGCTCCCGCTGGATCGCCTCGATGGTGCCGATGACCCGCTTGTCGTCCGGTGGCAGGAAGCCCATCTGCGGGATGAGGAGCAGCGAGGCGTCCAGCTCCTTGGAGCCGTACGACTGGGTGAAGGTGTTCCGCTCGGGGTCGTACCCCTTCTCGCAGACATCGCGGTGGATCTCGTCGCGCAGATCGCGCCACCGGTCCAGCGGTCCGTCCGCGTCCCCGGACTCGATCAGTTTGATCGTCCGGTCGACGGCCACCCAGGCCATCACCTTGGAGTGGACGAAGTGGCGGCGCGGCCCGCGCACCTCCCAGATGCCCTCGTCGGGTTCGTTCCAGTGCTTCTCCAGGTACTGGATCAGCCGGAGCTGGAGCAGCGAGGCGTAGTCGTTGCGCGCGAGGCCCGTCATATGGGCCAGGTGCAGCGCCTCGGTGACCTCTCCGTAGACATCCAGCTGGAGCTGGTGGGCCGCGCCGTTGCCGACGCGCACCGGGCCGGAGTTCTCATAGCCCGGCAGCCAGTCCAGCTCCGCCTCGCCCAGCTCGCGCTCGCCCGCGATGCCGTACATGATCTGGAGGTTCTCCGGATCGCCGGCGACGGCGCGCAGCAGCCATTCGCGCCAGGCGAGGGCCTCCTCGCGGTAGCCGGTGCGCAGCAGGGAGGAGAGGGTGATCGCCGCGTCCCGGAGCCAGGTGTAGCGGTAGTCCCAGTTCCGTACGCCCCCGATCTCCTCCGGGAGGGAGGTGGTGGGGGCGGCGACGATTCCGCCGGTGGGTGCGTAGGTCAGGGCCTTGAGGGTGATCAGCGAGCGGATCACGGCCTCGCGGTAGGGCCCGTGGTACGTACAGTGCTCCACCCACTCGCGCCAGAACTCGTCCGTCGCGTCCAGCGACGCCTCGGGCTCGGGGAGCGCGGGCGGCTGGTGGTGGGAGGGCTGCCAGCTGATGGTGAAGGCGACCCGTTCACCGGGTGAGACGGTGAAGTCGGAGTAGGTGGTGAGGTCCTTGCCGTAGGTCTCGGCCTCGGTGTCCAGCCAGACCGAGTCGGGTCCGGCGACGGCCACCGTGCGGCTGTCGACCTTGTGGACCCAGGGGGTGATCCGTCCGTAGCTGAAGCGCATCCGCAGCGCGGAGCGCATCGGCACCCGTCCGGATACCCCCTCCACGATTCTGATCAGCTGCGGAGCCCCGTCCCGCGGCGGCATGAAGTCGGTCACACGGACCGTGCCGCGCGGTGTGTCCCACTCCGACTCCAGGATCAGGGAGTCACCGCGATACCGCCGCCGGTCCGCCGCGGGCGGCTCGGCGTGTGCGGGATGGGCGGGACCCATTCTCCAGAATCCGTGCTCCTCGGTACCGAGCAGCCCGGCAAAGACGGCATGCGAGTCGAAGCGCGGCAGGCACAGCCAGTCGGCGGTGCCGTCGCGGCAGACCAGTGCGGCGGTCTGCATGTCTCCGATGAGTGCGTAATCCTCGATGCGCCCGGCCACGTGCATCTCCAGTCGAACGGCCATGTCCGCCCCTCGGGGCGCTTACTGGCGTCAAGGGTCGCGGACGAGCCTGGGGTCACGGGTTGAATCCGGGGATGTCGCTTTTGGCCTGTGTCACCCGTCGCCCACCACCACCCTGCTCAATTGAGCGCGCCCCTGCGCGTTTCTCTTCAAAGCGAGTGTCCGAGCAGGATACGACGCACCGGAGAGATCCGCGTGGCGGTCTCGACAACCCGAGTACTCCGAACGGGTGAGCCAAGGGTGAATGCCTGGTGAGAGAGGTACAGGAGTGGCTGCGCGTGGCCGGGAGCGGCCACCGTTTGTCGCTGATACCCTGGTACCCCGTGGACCGGTGGCAGGCCTGTGCTCAGCAGGAGCCCCGCAACCGCAGCGACGGCGCCCCCCTGAACAGCCGGGAGGCCGCCGGTACGCACCTCACCCTCGCGACCACGGGAGCCCCCTCTTGGCGATGCCGCCCAAATCCATGACGACCAAGCACATCTTCGTCACCGGGGGTGTCGCCTCCTCCCTCGGCAAGGGCCTGACGGCCTCCAGCCTGGGTGCGCTGCTGAAGGCACGGGGCCTCAAGGTCACGATGCAGAAGCTCGACCCCTATCTGAACGTCGACCCCGGCACGATGAACCCGTTCCAGCACGGTGAGGTGTTCGTCACCAACGACGGCGCCGAGACCGACCTGGACATCGGTCACTACGAGCGCTTCCTCGACGTCGACCTCGACGGCTCCGCCAATGTCACCACCGGGCAGATCTATTCCCAGGTGATTGCGAAGGAGCGGCGGGGCGAGTACCTGGGCGACACCGTCCAGGTCATCCCGCACATCACCAACGAGATCAAGCACCGCATCCGCCGGATGGCGACCGACGACGTGGATGTCGTGATCACCGAGGTCGGCGGCACGGTCGGCGACATCGAGTCGCTGCCGTTCCTGGAGACCGTCCGCCAGGTCCGCCACGAGGTCGGCCGGGACAATGTCTTCGTCGTCCACATCTCGCTGCTGCCCTACATCGGCCCCTCCGGCGAGCTGAAGACCAAGCCCACCCAGCACTCGGTGGCCGCCCTGCGGAACATCGGCATCCAGCCGGACGCCATCGTGCTGCGCGCCGACCGCGATGTGCCGATCGCCATCAAGCGCAAGATCTCCCTGATGTGCGACGTGGACGAGGCGGCGGTCATCGCCTGCCCCGACGCGCCCTCCATCTACGACATCCCCAAGGTCGTCCACACCGAGGGCCTGGACGCCTATGTCGTCCGCAAGCTGGATCTGCCCTTCCGCGATGTGGACTGGACGACCTGGGACGACCTGCTGGACCGGGTGCACAACCCCGACCACGAGGTCACGATCGCCCTGGTCGGCAAGTACATCGACCTGCCCGACGCCTATCTCTCGGTGACCGAGGCGCTGCGCGCCGGCGGTTTCGCGAACCGGGCCCGGGTCAAGGTCAAGTGGGTCACCTCCGACGACTGCAAGACCCCGGCGGGCGCCGCCCGGCAGCTGGCCGACGTCGACGCGGTCTGCATCCCCGGCGGCTTCGGCGACCGGGGTGTCAGCGGCAAGGTCGGCGCGATCCAGTACGCCCGGGAGAACCGCGTCCCGCTGCTCGGGCTCTGCCTGGGCCTCCAGTGCATCGTGATCGAGGCGGCCCGGAACCTGGCCGGCATCCCCGACGCGAACTCCACCGAGTTCGACGCCGCCACCGGCCACCCGGTGATCTCCACGATGGAGGAGCAGCTGGCGTACGTCGAGGGCGCGGGCGACCTCGGCGGCACCATGCGCCTCGGGCTCTACCCGGCGAAGCTCGCCGAGGGCTCGATCGTCCGCGAGGTCTACGCGGACCAGCCGTATGTGGAGGAGCGCCACCGCCACCGCTACGAGGTGAACAACGCGTACCGCGCCGAGCTGGAGAAGAAGGCGGGCATCGTCTTCTCCGGCACCAGCCCGGACAACAAGCTCGTCGAGTACGTCGAGTACCCGCGCGAGACGCACCCCTACCTGGTCGCCACCCAGGCGCACCCGGAGCTGACCTCCCGCCCGACCCGCCCGCACCCGCTCTTCGCGGGTCTGGTGAAGGCCGCGGTGGAGCGCAAGACAGGGGAGTGACTCCCAGGCGCTACCGTTGACCGGGGTACGTATCGATGTGTCGATACGTACCCCGGTCTATTTGCGGGAGGACGACAGACATGGCCATCAAGGACACCCCCGAGGAGTGGCGGGTCACCGCCACCTCGACCCCGTTCCGGGGCAACAAGACCAGTGTCCGCACGGACGATGTGGTCATGCCCGACGGCTCGGTCCACCGGCGCGACTACCAGGTCCACCCCGGCTCGGTGGCCGTGCTCGCCCTCGACGACGACGGGCGGGTGGTGGTGCTGCGCCAGTACCGGCACCCCGTGCGGCAGAAGCTCTGGGAGATTCCGGCGGGGCTGCTCGACATCCCGGGGGAGAACCCCTTGCACGCGGCGCAGCGCGAGCTGTACGAGGAGGCCCATGTGAAGGCCGAGACGTGGCGGGTGCTGACGGATGTGTACACCACGCCCGGGGGGTGCGACGAGGCGGTACGGATCTTTCTCGCGCGGGATCTCTCGGCGGCGGAGGGGGAGCGGTACGAGGTGTCGGAGGAGGAGGCCGACATGGAGCTGGGGAGGGTGGAGCTGGGGGAGCTGGTGACGGGGGTGCTGGCCGGGGAGCTGCACAACACGTGTCTGGTGACGGGGGTGCTGGCGGCTGCGGCGGCGCTGGCGGGGGAGGGGTTCGAGGCTCTCCGCCCGGCTGATTCCCCGTGGCCGGCGCGCCCCTTCGTCTCCTGACCCCCGGGGTGCCGCTTCCGGCGGGCCCGCCACTCGCGGACACCCTCCGGCGCCCCGGGTGCCCCCGCCCGAGCGTCTCCAGCGCCTGTCCGGGGGCGCCTCCCGGAGGGAGCTCCGGGGAGTGTGAGGACGGGCCCCGCACCACGGGTGACCCGCACGGTGCGGGCCTCGGTCGGGGGCCGGCCCCCGAGCCCCCGCGTCTCAATCGCCGGCGGGGCTGGGTTTGCCCGGGTTTCCGGCGGGGCTGGGTGCTGCCAGGTGCCCGGGAATGTCCGATCAATAGGATCATCGGGCAATCCGATTGATCCGATCAGGCGATATGACGGACACGCTCCCCCCATTTCGTCGCAGAGAGTGAACTACTCTCGGAACGCCCGTGCGGACCCCCTGCGGGCTCAGCAGGTGCACGGACTGGACGGGAGCATGGCCCGTGGCGGATCAGGCGGTGGAGTCGGGCGGCCGGGCCGGAGCGCCCGGGGAGCAGTTCTTCGGCCGGCAGCGTGAGCTGAAATCCCTTCAGGGCGACATCGAACGCGCCGGCCTCGACACCATCGCCGGCCGCAAGGCCCCCCGCGCCCGGGTCCTCCTCATCGCCGGCCGCCCCGGCTCCGGGCGCAGCGCCCTCGCCCGGCAGCTGATCGACCGGGTCGCCGACGGCTACCCGGACGGCGTGCTGAGCGCCCGCCTCACCGAGCCCGACGGCCGGCGCGTCCCCACCGAGGAGACCGCCCGCGGCCTCCTCGGCGACCTCGGCATCCAGGGCCCCCCGGGCGCCGACGAGGACGAGCTGTCCCAGCTCGTCCGCGAGGCGCTCGCCGGCCGCCGCGCCGTCCTCCTCCTGGACGACGCGGCCGACGCCGAACAGGTCGACCCCCTGCTCCCCGACGACTGCGGCTGTCTGGTCGTCGCCGTCTCCTCCGGCCCGCTGACCGGAATCCCCGATGTCCGCCCCTGCACCCTCGGCGGCATGGACGCCAAGGCCGCCATCGAGCTGCTCGCCACCTTCACCGGATCGGTCCGGATCACCGTCGACCCCCAGGCCGCCGAATCCGTCGCCGAGGAGTGCGGCGGGCTGCCCGCCGCCCTGGTCCTGGTCGGCGGCTGGCTCGCCGCCCGGCCGAAACTCTCCGTCGCCGACGCCACCCGCCAACTGCGCGCCCTCCCCGACGACGGCGACCAGCCCCAGGCCGTCCGCCCCCTGGCCCGCGCCTTCCGGCTGGTGTACGAGTCCCTGCCGGCGTCCCCCGCCCGGCTGCTGCGGCTGCTCACCCTCGCCCCCGCCCAGCTCGCCGACGCGCACACGGCGTCCGCGCTGGCCGGCTGCGCGGTGCCGGACGCCCAGGACGCGCTGGACGGCTTCACGGCCATGGGGCTGCTGCACCGGGAGGGCGACCAGTACCGGGTCCCCGGTGCCCTGCTGCCGCTGGTGGGCGCGGTCCGCGAGAGCACCGACAAACCCGCCGACGTGCAGGTGGCGCGGGCCAGGATGCTGGAGCGCGCGGTCCGCAGGCTCCAGTCCTGCCGGGCCGTGACCGAGCCGGAGAGCGCCCCCGCCCGCAAGGCCCTCGCCGCCATGCCGCGCCCCCTGCGGTTCGAGAGCCCGGAGGCGGCCGGGCGGTGGCTGCGCGCCCGGCAGTCCTCGCTGCTGGCCGCCGCGCGGGTCGCGGTCGCCGACGGCGAGCTGGACACCCTGGCCCGGCGGCTGGTCGCCGCGCTGGTGCGGGCGCTGGCCGCGCACCGGGGCACCGACGCCGCCGCCCCCGAGCTGTACGGACTGCACCGGCTGGTCCTCGGGGTGGCCGAGCGCCGGGGGCTGCACCGCGAGGCCGCCGCCGCCCTGCTCAACCTCGCCGACCTGGACGCCAGAACCGGCCGTACCGCCGACGCGCTGACCCGCTACCGCGCCGCGCTGGACGCCGGACGCGCGGCGAACGACCCCTACGCGACCGGCCGTGCGATGGAATCCGTCGGCGGCGCCTACCAGGAGCTGGGCGACTGGCACCGGGCGTCCGACTGGTACGGCAGGGCGCTCGCGCAGCGCCAGGCCCGGGGCGAGCGCGCGGACGAGGCCCGGCTGTACGGGCGTCTGGGCACCGCCCACACCTACGCGGGCCGCTACGGCGAGGCGCTGCGCAACTGGCGGGCCGCGGTCGCGGGTTACCGCAGGGTGGGCGACCTCCCCTCCCAGGCGCGGGCGCTGAGCGAGGTCGCCCGGGTGCAGGAGTACGCCGGCCGGCCCCAGGAGTCGCTGCACACCTGCCACGAGGCGGTGGAGTGGGCCCGGCGCGCCGGGGACCGCCGCCTCCAGGCGGCGCTCCAGCTCCGGCTGGCCGACACCCTGGAGCGGCTCGGCGACCCGGCGGCGGCCGGGCTGCACCGCACCACCGCCGAACGGCTCCTGGAAGCGGAGGACGAAGAGTCGGAGATCGGCGGGCTCAGCCTACGAAATCCGTAGCGTCACGCACGAAGATTAATGGTTTGTAAGGCTAGACAGCGGGAATTCCTTCATTAGACTGGCTCCACCGCGTCATTCCCCGTGGTGTCTTCCGGTGCGCCCGGAAAGTCCCCCATCTGCTGGATTCCCCCTGTATCCCCTGAGCCAAGGACCGTGATCGACGTGAAGGTCGGCATCCCCCGCGAGGTCAAGAACAACGAGTTCCGGGTGGCGATCACCCCCGCCGGAGTGCACGAGCTGGTGCGCCACGGCCACGAGGTCGTCATCGAGCAGAACGCCGGCCTGGGCTCCTCGATCACGGACGAGGAGTACCTCGCCGCCGGTGCGCGCATCCTCCCCACCGCCGACGAGGTCTGGGCCACCGCCGACCTGCTGCTGAAGGTCAAGGAGCCGATCGCCGAGGAGTACCACCGCCTCCGCAAGGACCAGACCCTCTTCACCTACCTCCACCTCGCCGCCTCCCGCGCCTGCACCGACGCGCTGCTGGAGTCCGGCACCACGGCCATCGCGTACGAGACGGTGGAGACGGCCGGCCGCGCCCTGCCGCTGCTGGCCCCCATGTCCGAGGTCGCGGGCCGGCTGGCCCCCCAGGTCGGCGCCTACCACCTGATGCGCTCGGCCGGCGGCCGGGGCGTCCTGCCCGGCGGAGTCCCCGGTACGCACCCGAGCCGCGCCGTCGTCATCGGCGGCGGTGTCTCCGGCTGGAACGCCGCGCAGATCGCCATCGGCATGGGCTTCCAGGTCACCCTGCTGGACCGGGACATCAACAAGCTCCGCGAGGCGGACAAGATCTTCGGCACCCGGGTGCGGACGATCGTCTCCAACGCCTACGAGCTGGAGAAGGCCGTTGTCGAGGCCGACCTCGTCATCGGCGCCGTGCTCATCCCCGGGGCCAAGGCCCCGAAGCTGGTCACCAACGAGCTGGTCGCCAGGATGAAGCCCGGAAGTGTCCTTGTCGACATCGCGATCGACCAGGGCGGCTGCTTCGAGGACTCCCACCCGACCACCCACGCCGAGCCGACCTTCATGGTCCACAACTCGGTCTTCTACTGCGTCGCCAACATGCCGGGCGCGGTCCCGCACACCTCGACCCACGCGCTCACCAACGCCACGCTGCCGTACATAGTCGAACTGGCCAACCGGGGCTGGGTGGAGGCGCTCCGCCGGGACCCGGCGCTGGCCCTGGGCCTCAACACCCACGACGGAGAGGTCGTCTACGGCCCGGTCGCCGAGGCCCACGGACTGCCCCGCACCGACCTGGCCGCGCTCCTCGGCTGACGGACCCGCCGAGGTCAACGCACCCGTCAACATCGTGCCCCCGGCCGGACCTTGCTGCGCGAGGTCCGGCCGCGGGTGTGTCCGGGTGGGGGCCGCGCGGTTCAACTCGCCTTGAACGCAACCCTTCAACCGATTCGCGCACCCCGGAAAGCGCTCGGCCCACCCCTCCACGAATGGCCGCACACCCTTGACAGAAGGGTGTTCCGTTGCCGACACATCGGGTCCGGTCCGGTGGATTGTGTTGCTGCGGAGCGGTGACACGCCATAGAGTCGCCAACCGTCGGCATGGTGCCACGCTGACCTATCGATAAAGTCCTGGTCACATCCAAGGAGGTAAGACGACTTGTGAATGAGTCGACATTTACTCCCGGAGGTGGTCACGCGGTAACGCCTGTACGGGGACAGAGCCCGTCGTCCGGGCTGGGTGCTGTCGGCTCCGTAGCTGTCCGGACCTTCGCGACACGCCAGGACACCACGCACATGACGACAGCCCACACGATGAAGATGACGGACGGCCAACACGTGAACGCCACGGCCGGCAACGAGAGTGGCCGAGAGTCCACCCACTTCGCCGCCTACGAGGAAGTCCCCGAGGGGCACTTCTACGACCCCGACGCCGAGTACGAGCCCGATCCGGAGTACGCGGCCACCCTGGCCCCCGACGCCGCGCGCCAGCGCCGCGAGCGGATCGGCCCCACCGGGCGGCCCCTCCCGTACTTCCCGATCCCGGGCCCGCTGACCGACCACGGCCCCGCGAAGATCATCGCGATGTGCAACCAGAAGGGCGGCGTGGGCAAGACCACGTCCACCATCAATCTGGGCGCCGCGCTCGCGGAGTACGGACGGCGCGTCCTGCTCGTCGACTTCGACCCGCAGGGTGCCCTGTCGGTCGGCCTCGGCGTCAATCCGATGGAGCTGGACCTCACGGTCTACAACCTGCTCATGGAGCGGGGCATGTCGGCGGACGAGGTGCTGCTGAAGACCGCGGTGCCCAACATGGACCTGCTGCCGAGCAATATCGACTTGTCGGCGGCCGAGGTCCAGTTGGTGAGCGAGGTCGCGCGCGAGTCGACACTCCAGCGCGCGCTCAAGCCGCTGCTGCCGGACTACGACTACATCGTGATCGACTGCCAGCCCTCGCTGGGTCTGCTCACGGTCAACGCGCTGACCGCGGCCCACAAGGTGATCGTGCCGCTGGAGTGCGAGTTCTTCGCGCTGCGCGGAGTCGCGCTGCTGACCGAGACCATCGAGAAGGTCCAGGAGCGGCTCAACCCCGACCTGGAGCTGGACGGCATCCTCGCCACGATGTACGACTCGCGCACCGTGCACAGCCGCGAGGTGCTCGCGCGCGTGGTGGAGGCCTTCGACGACCACGTCTACCACACGGTCATCGGCCGCACCGTGCGCTTCCCCGAGACCACGGTGGCCGGCGAGCCGATCACCACCTACGCCTCCAACTCGGTCGGCGCGGCAGCCTACCGCCAGCTCGCCAGGGAGGTGCTCGCCCGGTGTCACGCCGAGTGAGTCTCCCGGGGGCCGATGAGCTGTTCCGCACCACCGGGGGGATGGCGCTCCAGCCGTCGTCGCCGCGCCGGCAGGCGAACGGCGAGCCCGCCAGGGTGCCCGCACCCGCGGGCGAGGGCGACCGGCAGACCGGTCCCGAGCCCCAGGAGCACGCGGCGGCCGAAGCGGAGACCGGCGTGGAGGGCCGCAGCCGGGCCCAGGAGCCCGCGGCACAGCCCCCGCCCTCCGTTGCCAAGCCCCGGCGCTCCCAGGCCCCTCAGGAGCCCGCTGCGGCTCCCGGGCGGCGCGGCAGGGGCCGCGGCGCCAACCGCCGCCCCAGCGGCCGTGAGCGGCACGACGAGAAGATCACGGTCTATGTCTCCGCCGAGGAGCTGATGGACCTCGAACACGCGCGGCTGGTGCTGCGCGGCGAGCACGGGCTCGCGGTCGACCGCGGCCGTATCGTGCGCGAGGCGGTGGCCGTGGTGCTGGCGGATCTGGAACAGCGCGGCGACGCGAGCATTCTCGTACGGCGTCTGCGGGGCCGCTGAGGGTAGCCTGCGCGCTGCCCCTGCCCGACCTCTCCGGACCGTCCGCGCCGCCGGCCGTACCGTCCGCCCCTGTTTGGACCGCGATGCCCCCGACCGACCCGTCCCGCCCGCCGCGCCGCGCCCTGGGCCGGGGCCCGGGAGCCGCGCCGCCGCCCGCGCCGGGTGATCCGGGTGAGCCCGTCGAGCCGACGCGACCGGACGAGCCCGAAGAGCCGACGCGACCGGTGGAGCCGCCCGCGCCCGCCCTGCCGCCCGCGCCCGCCCTGCCGCCCGCGCCCGCCCTGCCGGCCGTTCCCGCCCTGCCGCCCGCGCCGAGCGCGGTCGCGGAGCCGGACGAGCCGGGTGCGCCGGAGGAGCCGGAGCGGTACGTCACAGGGGACACGCCGGAGGCCCCCGCCGCGCACCCGCTCCCGGAGGACGCGCCCGCGTCCGAGGCGCCCGGCACCGGTGGAGCACCCCCCGACCGCGACCGCCGGTTCACCGTGCGGCTCGCGAACTTCGAGGGCCCCTTCGACCTGCTCCTCCAGCTCATCTCCAGGCACAAGCTCGATGTGACCGAGGTCGCCCTCTCCCGGGTCACCGACGAGTTCATGACCCACATCCGCGCCATGGGCGGCGACGGCGACCTCGACCAGACCACCGAGTTCCTGGTCGTCGCCGCCACCCTCCTGGACCTCAAGGCCGCCCGGCTGCTCCCCGTCGCCCGGATCGAGGACGAGGCCGATCTCGCGCTCCTGGAGGCCCGGGACCTGCTCTTCGCCCGGCTGCTCCAGTACCGCGCGTACAAGCGGATCGCCGAGATCCTCGGGGAGCGGCTGGTGACGGAGGGCCGCCGCCACCCCCGTACCGTCGGCCTGGAACCCCACCACGCCGAGCTGCTCCCCGAGGTCGTGATCAGCATCGGGCCCGAGGGGTTCGCCCGGCTCGCGGCGAAGGCCCTGATGCCGAAGCCGCCGCCGGAGATCCGTGTCGACCACATCCACGCGCCGCTGGTCAGCGTCCGGGAGCAGGCGGGGATCGTGGTCGCCCTGCTGCGCGAGCGGGGGAGCGCCGTCTTCGCGGAGCTGGTGGCGGGCGCCGGGGACACCCTCACCGTCGTCGCCAGGTTCCTCGCCCTGCTGGAGCTGTACCGGGACCGGGCCGTCGCCCTCGACCAGCCCGACCCCCTCGGCGAGCTGCTGGTCACCTGGACCGGCGGCGGCCCCGGCGCCACCGTCACCGTCACCGATGAGTTCGACCGAGCACCCGACACCGCGAAGGACCCGGCGTGAGCGATCTGAAGCCCGCCCTCGAAGCCGTACTGATGGTCGTCGACGAACCGGCCGGCGAGGAGCACCTCGCCAAGATCCTGGAGCATCCGCGCCGGGCCGTCGCCGACGCCCTGCGCGAGCTGGCCGACGAGTACACCCTCCAGGGCCGGGGCTTCGAGCTGCGGTCCGTCGCGGGCGGCTGGCGCTTCTACTCCCGGTCCGAGCACTCCTGGGCCGTCGAGCGCTTCGTCCTCGACGGCCAGCAGGCCCGGCTCACCCAGGCCGCCCTGGAGACCCTCGCGGTGGTCGCGTACCGCCAGCCCGTCAGCCGCTCCCGTGTCTCCGCGGTGCGCGGAGTGAACTGCGACGGTGTGCTCCGCACCCTCCTCCAGCGCGGTCTGGTGGAGGAGGCGGGCGCGGAACCCGAAACAGGTGCGATCCTGTACAGGACGACGAACTACTTTCTGGAGCGGATGGGCCTGCGAGGCCTGGACGAGCTGCCGGAGCCGGCGCCCTTCCTCCCCGAGGCGGACGCGATCGAGGCCGAGACGCAGGAAGGCGTAACGTTGTTCGATCCGGACGCTCCGGAGGCTGATGCAGACCGACAGCCAGACCGACATCCAGACAATCCAACGACGGAACTTTGATGCGAAGCAGCGGCAGGAACAGCAGCGGGAACAGCGGCGGCGGCAAGAGCGGCGGGCGCGGAGACCACCGGGGTGCCGGTGGGGGCGCCTCCCGGCCGAGGGCTGGGGGTGGCCGCGACGACAGCAAGCAGAAGCGCGCCGACAAGCCCCGTCCCGAGGAGCGCCGCTACGACGTGGGCGGTTCCTCCGAGGGACCGCGCAAGGGGCGCGGCGCGGCGGCCCGCGGCGGCGCCAAGGGCGGTCCGAAGCAGTCCCCCCAGCGCGGTGGCGGCCGCAGCGGGTACGCGCCCGCGCGCTCCCGTGAGTACGACGCCCGCACCGAGGAGCGCAACCGCGAGCGCTACGCGGACAAGCCGCAGGTCAAGACCCCCAAGACCTTCGGTGACCAGGAGGGTGAGCGGCTCCAGAAGGTGCTCGCCAGGGCCGGTATGGGCTCCCGGCGCGCCTGCGAGGAGCTGATCGAGGCGGGCAGGGTCGAGCTGAACGGCTCCATCGTCGTCGAGCAGGGGGTGCGGGTCGACCCCGACAAGGACGAGATCAAGGTCGACGGCCTGACCGTCGCCACCCAGTCCCACCTCTTCTTCGCGCTGAACAAGCCGGCCGGTGTCGTCTCCACCATGGAGGACCCCGACGGCCGCCAGTGCCTCGGCGACTACGTCACCAACCGCGAGACCCGCCTCTTCCACGTGGGCCGGCTCGACACGGAGACCGAGGGCATCATCCTGCTCACCAACCACGGCGAGCTGGCCCACCGTCTCACCCACCCCAAGTACGGCGTGAAGAAGACCTATCTCGCCGCCATCCAGGGCCCCCTGCCGCGCGAGATCGGCAAGCGCCTCAAGGACGGCATCCAGCTGGAGGACGGCTACGCCCGCGCGGACCACTTCCGCGTCGTGGAGAACACCGGCAAGAACTACCTGGTCGAGGTCACCCTTCACGAGGGCCGCAAGCACATCGTCCGCCGGATGCTGGCCGAGGCCGGCTTCCCGGTCGACAAGCTGGTGCGCACCGCCTTCGGGCCGATCGCGCTCGGCGACCAGAAGTCCGGCTGGCTGCGCCGGCTGACCAACACCGAGGTCGGCATGCTGATGAGGGAAGTCGGGCTGTAGCAGCCCCCGGCGGACCCGAGCGGTCCGCCCCGCACCGCACGGCGGAAGCCCGCGACCGGACCCGGTCGCGGGCGTGCAGCGGCGTGTGGGAGTGAAGCCCCACAAGATTTTGTAAAATTAAAAGTAAATGGAG
>NZ_JBEOYB010000081.1:0-30538 GCF_040296845.1 Streptomyces sp. NPDC001985 | reverse complement strand
CTTTCAGCGCCGATGGTACTGCAGGGGGGACCCTGTGGGAGAGTAGGACGCCGCCGAACAATTTTTAGCCTCAGTCCCCTGGATCTTTATGGTCCAGGGGACTGAGGCATTTTTGCGTTCAGGACCTTTTCTGTTCCGTGTCTGTCTGCTCTGTGCTCAGCAGCAGCCGGTGGTCGTGGATCTCGCGCAGCATGCCCTTCTCCTGCGGGGTCCGGCCGCCGATCAGCCCCTCCCAGGTCGCCGGCCAGCTCTCCACGAGCCAGGACGGCACATATCCGGCCTCCGGGAGGGAGCCGGGGATCTCATCCGGGCGCTCCAGACGGTGGTGGACGGAGAGCGTCGGCACCACATGGGTGCCCCGGGCGGCGAGCCGGTCGAAGAGCCGGCGGGCGCGGTCCCGGTCGTAGCCGCGTACGGCCTCGTGCTCCAGGGTGTGCACCTGGTGGAACCAGGAGCGGTAGCGGGCGAGACTGGACGGTTCGGCCGGGTCCAGGCGTACCTTCGCCAGGCCCTCCCGTATCCGCTGTTCGTCGGCGGAACCGGCCAGGAGCAGGGCGTGCAGATGCTCGATGGTCTGCTGGCCCGCGTCGGCGCACTCCGCGATGGTCATCGAGTCGGGGCAGTGGCCCGCGAATCGGCGACCTCGATCACTTCCTTGCCGGTGTCCGCGGCGAAGATGGACGGGGGCCCGTCGACGAGCGGGCCGGCTATCACCCAGTGAGGGCCGAGAAGCCCGCCGTCCGAGATCCGCCGCCGGACCTCGTGGTGTTCGGGGGTGCCCCACATCTCGCGTACGGCGGTGACACCGGTCAGCGGCAGGAGCGGGGCGGTCTGGTCGACCGGGGGGATGGTGTGGATATGGGAGTCGACCAGGCCGGGGATGACGTACTTGCCCCGGAGGTCGATGGTGCGGGTGGGCCGGGGGAGCCCGGCGCCGGCGGGGGAGCGGACGGTGCGGTCGCGGTGGACGAGGATCGTCTGGTCCGCGAGGGCTCGTCCGCCCTCGATGACGGTGGCGTGGGTGAGAGCGAGCGTGCTGTCCGCCTCGGCGGCGACGGCGCGGCTGTCGGGTGGCGTGGGCATGCGGGGGACCTCTGAGTTGTCGCGGGTTCCGAGTGTTCGGAGTGACCGCTGACCACTCTGCCGTCCCGGGGGTGCCCGGCGTCAGTCCGTACGGGCGGTGATGGGTGGAGTGGCGCCGCCGGCACCCTTTCCGGGCGCCGCCGCTGACCGCCGTTCAGCCGCGGAGTCAGTGGGGGAGGGGCTCCGGCCAGCGGGAGCGTGCCTGTTCGGCGGAGCGGAGCAGGACCAGGGTCGGCAGGCCCTGGTCCTGGCCGGTCGCCAGCAGCTCCGGGAGCCGGGGAAGCGGAGCCACCGCGGCGACATCGTCCAGAACGAGGGTCATTGGTGGGTCGAGCCGGCCGGCGGATGACCGTGCGGCCATGCGGCGGCCGTGCTCGACCACGTCTGCTGCCAGTGCGGTGAGCAGTGGCATCGCTCCGGGGCGGGATCTCGGGTCCTCAATGGGTTCACCCACCAGATAGAGGGTTCCCCCTTCATCCGCAAATGATTCCAAGGTGAGGGAATCTGTCCGGTTCGGAGTGCAAGCCTCGCGGATATGGATCGAGGAGAGCGCGGAGAGTGCCCGGGCCACCAACTGCTGGGCGATCTCGCGGCGTTCCGGGTGGGCGGTGAGGGCGGACTCCAGCAGTCCGGCGAGGCCGCCGCCGGCCTTGGGGTGGGTACGGAGGATGCGTACGGCGTCGTGGGCGCCGCCGCCCTGTGCCCAGCGGTGGACCTGTTTGAAGGGCCTGCCGTCCACGGCGGCGGCGTGCAGCCAGCAGCGCAGCAGGGTCTCGGCGGTGTCGGCCATCACGGCGTCGAGGAGCGCGTGGGGGCGGACGGGGGCGAGGAGCGCGGTGGCGCGGTCGGCGGCGGTCCCGGCGTCCTCGCAGCGGCTGGTGGGCGACCAGTGGAGGCGCGCCGGGGTGTCGCAGAGGTGGCCCGGGTCGTAGACGAGCACCGGGCCGAGCTTGGCGCGGGCGTCCTTGGTCTCGGACCAGACGGCGGGGTCGGAGGTGACGACGACGGCGGGTCCCTCGGCGTCGAGTACGGCCTGGAGGGCGGCGGGGCGGCGGGTGTCGGGTCCGCCGTAGAGCAGCCGCGGGGCGCGGGGGGACGGGAGCGGAGGGCCGCTGAGGACCGGAACCGGGGCTGGGGTCGGGACCGGGACCGGGACCGGGACCGGAGCCGGGGCCGGTGGCGGTGTCGTATCGGCCGGTGACGGGTCGGCCGGAGCGCTGGTCGGCGTGGTGGCCGGCGCCGGATGTCCGGTCGTCGTCGGGGGAGGCGTCGTCGAGGGCGCCGGATGTCCGGGGGCGTCGGTGGCGGGGGCAGCGGCCGGTGCGGGGGCGGAGAGGGGCTCGGCCGTGTCGTGCCCGGCGGTGGCCTCCGCCCGGCGGTTCTCCCGTACGGCCTTCCAGCGCGCCACCGTCCCCAGGACGAAGACCGCCAGAACCAGCAGCACCATCAGCTGACTGATCACCAGACCCCAGAAGAGTCCGTATCCGGACAGCTCGCCCTCCGGGGTCCCCGGCCAGGCCGCGGCCAGGTCCTGGGGAGCGGAGACGAGGGAGCGCAGGGCCTGCGGGGTGTTCTTGAAGGTGACGTCCGACGGCCAGGAGCCGTGGGACAGCAGGCCCGACAGCCCGGTCGCCGTCCAGACCAGCACCAGTGAGCTGACGCCGAGACCGAGGAGCCCGAGCAGCAGTCCGTCCGGGATGCCCCCGCTTCCCTGCCGGCCCCCGTGACCGTGCTGTTCGGGCTGCCGCATGTCATGCCACCGTCGACTCGGGGGACTCGTCCAGCTTGTGGCGCTCGATCAGGGCCGCCCGCTGTTCCGCCTCCCACTCCGCGGCGGCCAGATCCTCCGAGAGCACGGACCCCGAGGACTCGGTCATGGCCCGGTCGGTGAAGACCAGGGGCCGCTCCGCCTCGGTGATCAGGTGTTTGACGACCTGGACATTGCCGTTGACATCCCAGACGGCGATGCCGGGCGTAAGGGTCGGAATGATCTCCACCGCCCAGCGGGGCAGCCCGAGGACCCGGCCCGTCGCTCTCGCCTCGTCCGCCTTCTGGGCGTAGATCGTCCGGGTGGAGGCCATCTTCAGGATGGCCGCCGCCTCCCGCGCGGCGGCGCCGTCGACGACATCGGAGAGGTGGTGGACGACCGCGACGAAGGAGAGACCGAGGCGGCGGCCGAACTTCAGCAGCCGCTGGAAGAGCTGGGCGACGAACGGCGAGTTGATGATGTGCCAGGCCTCCTCGACCAGGAAGATGCGTTTCTTCCGGTCGGGGCGAATCCAGGTGTGCTCCAGCCAGACGCCGACGATCGCCATCAGGATCGGCATCGCGATCGAGTTGCGGTCGATATGGGAGAGATCGAAGACGATCAGCGGCGCATCGAGGTCGATCCCGACCGTCGTCGGGCCGTCGAACATGCCCCGCAGGTCGCCGTCGACCAGCCGGTCCAGGACCAGCGCGACATCCAGGCCCCAGGCCCTGACATCGTCTATGTCGACATTCATCGCCTCGGCCGACTCGGGTTCCGGGTGGCGCAGCTGGTCGACGATGTCGGTCAGGACGGGCTGACGGTTGGTGATGGTCTCGTTGACATAGGCGTGGGCGACCTTGAGCGCGAAGCCCGCCCGCTCGTCCAGGCCGTGCCCCATCGCGACCTCGATGATGGTGCGGAGCAGAGCGAGCTGGCCCGTGGTGGTGATCGCGGGGTCGAGCGGGTTGAGCCGGATGCCGCCGTCGAGCGCGGTCATCGGGTCGAGCCGGATGGGGGTTATCCCCAGCTCCTGCGCGATGAGGTTCCACTCGCCGACGCCGTCCTCGCCCTGGGCGTCGAGCACCACGACCTGCCGGTCCCGGAAGCGGAGCTGGCGCAGGACGTACGTCTTCTCCAGCGCCGACTTGCCGTTGCCGGACTCACCGAGGACCAGCCAGTGCGGGGCGGGCAGTTGCTGCCCGTACAGCTGGAACGGGTCGTAGATGTACCCCTTGCCGCTGTAGACCTCACGGCCGATGATCACGCCCGAGTCGCCGAGGCCCGGGGCCGCGGTCGGCAGATAGACGGCCTGCGCCTGCCCGGTGGAGGTGCGCACGGGCAGCCGGGTCGTCTCCACCTTGCCGAAGACGAAGGCGGTGAAGGCCTCGGTGAGGACGGACATCGGATCTCGCATCAGGATCAAGGCCCCTAACGGCGGATGCCGGTCGCGAACGGAAGAGTGTTCACAAAGGCCCGGTGGTGTTCGCGGTCGCACCACTCCAGCTTCAGATACGACTTGCCCGCCGAGGCTCTGATCGTCCGCTTGTCCCTGGCCAGGGCTTCGGGCGAACGCGACGACACAGTGATGTACCCGACGAGGTTGACGCCCGCCGCCCCACTGGCGAGATCTTCACCCCGCTGGTCGAGCCGGCCGTGCGCGGCGATGTCGCGCGGGTCGACCGTACGGTTCATCTTCGCGGCGCGGCTGGCGTCGGCCTCGTCGTTGGTCTTCTCGGTGAGCATGCGCTCGATGGCGACTTCGGTGGGTTCGAGGTCCATGGTGACCGCCACCGTACGGATCACATCGGGGGTGTGGACGAGCAGCGGGGCGAGGAAGTTGACGCCGACCGGGGTCATCGGCCACTCCTTCACCCAGGCGGTGGAGTGGCACCAGGGCGCGCGGGTGGAGGATTCGCGGGTCTTGGCCTGGAGATAGGTGGGCTCCATGGCGTCCAGCTCGGCGGGCCAGGCGTTGCGCTTGGTCATGGCCTGGATGTGGTCGATGGGGTGGTCGGGGTCGTACATCGAGTGCACGAGGGAGGCGAGCCGGCCCTGGCCGAGCGGCTGGCGGACCCGGATGTCGGCCTCGGCGAGCCGGGCGCAGATGTCGGTCAGCTCACGGGCCATGACGACGGCGAGGCCGGCGTCCTTGTCGAGCCTGCGGGCCTTGCCGCCGCCGGCGGCGCGGGCCGCGCGGGCCATGGCGTTGGCCTCGGCGGCCAGCTCGCGGGTGTAGTGCATACAGGCGACGAGATAGGCGCGGTGCTGCTCGCTGGAGGTGGAGACCATCGACTGGAGCTGGTCGTAGGAGTCGCGCAGCCAGGGCGGGGCGTGGGTGTCGCCGCGCTGGGCGACGTCCTTGGCGTGGGCGTCGGGGTCGGCGGGGAGGGTGCGGGCGAGGATCTGGAGCCGGGTCACGAAGCCGTCGCCGTTGGCGACGTGCTTGAGGAGGGTGCCGAAGCGGTCGACCAGGGCCTCCTGGTCCTCGCTGTCGCGCAGTCCGACGCCGGGGCCCTCGATCTCGATGGCGGCGGTGACGGTCCGGCGGTCGGCGTGCAGGAGGACGGCGATCTCGTCGGGGCCGAAGGGGGCGGCGAGCCAGTTGATCCGGCCGATGCCGGGCGGCGGCCCGATCTCCACCTCGCGCCCGTCGAGCGCGGTGCCGGCCTCGACGGCGGAGGAGCGGTAGGCGGTCTTGCCGCCGCGCACGCTCCGCTTGAAGCTGCGGTTGATCTCGAACCACTTGTAGAAGGTGCGGTGCTTGTACGGGACGTACACGGCCGCGAGGGCGAGCATCGGGAAGCCCATCAGCAGCACGATCCGCAGGGTGAGCACGGGGACGATCAGTCCGCTCATCATGCCGAGGAACGCGCCGGCGATGATCAGGGCGATCTCGCCGGTCTCGCGGTTCTTGCCGATGATGGCGTTCGGCCGGGCCCGGCCGATCAGATAGGTCCGGCGGGGCGCGATGGGATGGGACTGGGTCGTCAACGCCCTCCACCTCCTGTGCTCTTGCGGTTGCTGTGCGGGGTGTTGGTGCTGGGCGCGCTGCTACGGGGTGGGGGCGCCGTGCTCCCCGCCGCGGGTCCGGCGGTGGCCGCGCCGCCGCCGGTGGGGCGGCTGCTGTGGGCGGCGACGCCGCCGCCGACGGGGTTGGCGGGCCGGGGCGCGGAGGACCCGCCGCCGTCGCCGCCGCCGGTGTTGCCCCGGGCGCTGTGGGTCTTGATGCCCTGGGAGACCAGGGCGGCGGGGGAGCTGATGACGGCGGCTGCGCGGTTCTCGACTCCGCCCTGGACGCGGTTGTTGCGGGAGGCGACGATCTCGTCGCCGAAGCCGGGGACGAAGCGGTAGATCATTCCGGAGGCGATGATGGCGAGGATGATGATCGCGAGTCCGGAGACGATCGCGCCGATGGAGTCGGTCTCCTCGGAGTTGGTGAGGGCGCCCGCGAGGCCGAGGACGATGGCGATGACCGGTTTGACCAGGATGATCGCGATCATGATGCCGGCCCAGCGGCGGACGTTGCCCCACATGTTCTTGTCGACGAGTCCGGAGTAGACGACGACGCCGAGGATGGCGCCGACGTAGAGGACGATCGCGCGGATGAACAGTTCGAGGTAGAGGACTCCGGCCGCGACGATGGTGACGAGGGAGACCACGATCTGCATGATCGGGCCGCCGCCGATGTCGTTGCCCTGTTTGAGCGCGGCGGAGAAGTTCCCGAAGAATTTATCGGTCTGGTCGCCGGTGCCGCCGGTGATGACCTCGGTGACCCCGTCGGTGGCGGAGACCAGGGTGTAGAGGATCAGCGGGGTGAAGGCGGAGGCGAGGACGGCCAGCCAGAGGAAGCCGATGGCCTCGGAGAGCGCGGTGGTGAGGGGTACGCCGCGGATGGCCCGCTTGGCGACGGCGAGGAGCCAGAGGACGAGGGTGAGGACGGTGGTGGCGGCGAAGACGATGGCGTACTGGGAGAGGAAGGTGGTGTTGGTGAAGTCGACGGTGGCGGTGGACTCGACGGCCTTGGAGAGGGTGTCGACGGTCCAGGACGCGGCGTCGGTGCAGGCCCGGCCGAGGGCGCCGAGGGGGTCGGCGGCGTCGGTGGGGTCGAGGGTGGTGCTGCGGCTGGAGCCGCTGGTGCCTTCCTCCCTCTCGCAGTACTCCCGCGCGAGGCCGGGGACGATGTCGCAGTTCTCGTCGGCCTTGCTGGGGCTGGGCGTGGGGCTCGGAGTGGGTGCCGCCGCCGCACGGGAGGCGAGGAGGACGATCGTCGCCGGGATGGCGGCCAGGACGGTGAGCGCCCTGGCGTGTAGGCGTCCACTACCGGGCATAGGTGAAGCCTCCGTATCCCGTTACAGCGCTGGCGATCTCGTCCGCGGAGGACGCGCGGTTGTCACCGTAGACCGGTGTCGGTCCCTCTTTCTGGGTGGATGAGACGATCTTCCAGTCGTTGTCGACCCACTTGAGTTTCTGGGTGAGGGTGAACCAGTTCTCGGTGACGGGCTTGATGGACGCCGGGCCGGCCAGCCCGATGAGCCCGGTGCACCAGACCTCGACGGTCACCGTCCCGCCCTTCTGCTCGGTCACGCTGGTGCCGACGGGCACGGTGCGGGACACGAAGGTGAGCCCCTTGGGCGTGCTCCCGTCCGCCTCCAGGCCGACACCTGCCAGGAACTGCGGCGAGTAGGCGTCGTCCAGGCTGCGCAGGAGGCCGTCGACGACGGCGGGGTCGTGGACGGTCCGTACGATGCTCTTCCGCGAGGCGGCCTTGAACATGCCGTCGGACCCCAGGGCCACCGCGTAGTTCGCCGCGGCGCTCTGTGCCCCCTGCTCATCCCTCGCGTACCCCGTCGGAATCCCCTCCGACTCCCCCTTCACCGGCTTCACCCCGGTCGCCGCCGTCGCCGCCGGGCCCGGGCCCTTGTCCGTGGTGGAGGAGGGGGTGTCGTCGGCGGGGGTGCCGCCGCGGTTCGCGAAGGCGATGGCGGCGATCAGCAGGACGACGACTCCCACGACCGTGATGACGGAGCGGGAGGCCCGGGGCGGGCGGCGGGAGGTGGTGTAGGGGTCGGTGTCGGAGGTGCCGGGCAGGCGGGTGCGGGTCTGGCCCGAGCCGCCGAAGCCGTCGTCGGCGCGGCCACCCGGGTCACCGGGGTAGCCGTGGTCGTCCCCGAGGCTCATCTTGCGTACTTCCCCTCGCTCCGCTGGGGGAGACGCCCTCCCTCAACCAGGTGCGGACCCGTGTCGTATGACATCGAGTCATACGACGACGGTAGTCGCGCTGCTGTCCGCGCGGGCGCGGTGTGGTGACTGGACATCGGGGAGACGCAACCTCTGAGGGTGGGCCGGGCACGCGGGGAGGAGGTGGGGACCGGTGGGATGGGGGTGAGGTGGTGGGGTCAGACGGCCATCCCGTACACGATGGTGAAGACGGTTCCCAGCGACCCGATGATGAAGACGCCGGTCAGACCGGCGACGATCAGGCCCTTGCCCTGTTCCGCGCTGAAGGTGTCGCGCAGCGCGGTCGCGCCGATCCGCTGTTTGGCCGCGCCCCAGATCGCGATGCCGAGGCAGAGCAGGATGGCCACGGCCATCACTACCTCGATCATCACCCGGGCCTCGTTCCCCAGGCCTCCGAAAGGCCCCCAATTTGGAGCGATTCCGCCAATGATGGTGGTGATATCGCCCTTTTCGGCTGCCAGGATCATGTGTAACTCACCGCCCCTGTCGGGTTGTTCGCTGCCCTTGCCCCTCGGCATGGGCCATCTCTTCTATCTTCGCTGATGAAACCGCCCTCGTATGCCGACTTGGCGGGTCTCTTTACCCGATCTCCGCACGTATGACCGATGCCACTTGTCCTGACCTGCGGAGAAGTGGTTCGGATCATGATGAGGAGCCCGTACCGTCACTCTGTGTATCACGCTGCGTGACTCCGGGCAATGACTGTCGTTGTTCCACCTTTGGGGTGCTCCTCACGTTTCGGGCGCGCCGTGTCCGCTTTGGGGCGTGCGCGGGGCCGATATCGTGCGCAACGGCTCTCCGGAGGGATGCGTTTGGATACCGTGTCCGGCGTGACTGGACTCGAGGACATACGCCTCCGGATCGACACCACGCGCCCCCACACCGCCCGCATCTGGAACTACTGGCTCGGCGGCAAGGACAACTACCCGGTCGACCGGGAGGCGGGGGACCGGATCAGGTCGATCCATCCGGGTATCGGGGATTACGCCCTGGCCGACCGGCTCTTTCTCGGGCGGGCCGTGCACCATCTCGCGGCGGAGGCCGGGATCAGGCAGTTCCTCGACATCGGCACGGGGCTGCCGAGCGCCGACAACACCCACGAGGTCGCCCAGCGGGCCGCGCCCGACGCGCGGATCGTGTACGTGGACAACGACCCCCTGGTCCTCAGTCACGCCCGGGCCCTGCTGACCAGTACGTCCGAGGGCCGCACGGACTATCTCGACGCGGATCTGCGCGACGCGGGCGCCATCCTGGAGCGGGCGGCCGAGACGCTCGACCTCTCCCGGCCCGTCGCGCTGATGCTGCTCGGGGTGGTGATCTTCATCGAGGACGACGAGCAGTCGTACGACGTCGTGCGCCGGCTGATGGCCGAGCTGCCGTCCGGGAGCCATCTGGTCCTCTCGCACACGATCACCAGCCCGTCGATGCCGGATGTGGACGCGGCGGTGGCCTTCTGGAACGAACACGGCACCCCGCGTCTGACCCAGCGGACCCCCGAGGCCGTCGAGCGGTACTTCGAGGGTCTCGAACTGCTCGAACCGGGCCTGGTCTCCTGCTCCCGCTGGCGCCCCCGGGCCGGGCGGGGGGAAGGGGCGGAGCCGCCGGCCGAGGTGGCGATGTTCGGGGCGGTGGGGAGGAAGCCGTAGCGGTCGGGCCGGGCCCGGCGGGGCCGCTACGGGAGAGGCCCGCGCCCGGGGAGGGCCGTGGACACCCCTTCCGCTGTCCCCTTCGTCCACCTCCTGAATCACCCTTCCCCCACCTACACTGACGCAGGGCGGCGTACTCCCCAGGGGTGAAGGGCGGTTGACGGTGCGTAAGGCGTGGTGGATCGCGGGGCTGTCCGCCGGGATGGCCCTGCTGTTCGTCGGACTGCTCGTGGTCGGTGCCTTCACCGCCGCCGCCGGTCTCCTCGGCGGCGCCGCCGACGGCCGCAACGGGGCCGTGGGGCTCGCCAAGGGCGCCGTCCCCGCGCGGTACCAGTCACTGGTGCAGAAATGGGGCAACCTCTGCCCCGCGATCAACCCGGCGCTCCTCGCCGCCCAGCTCTACCAGGAGAGTGGCTGGAACCCGCGCGCGCAGAGCCACGCGGCGGCGCAGGGCATCGCCCAGTTCATCCCCGGCACCTGGGCCACCCACGGAGTCGACGGGGACCAGGACGGGGACCGCGACGTCTGGGACCCCGCCGACGCGATCCCGTCGGCGGCGAGCTACGACTGCGCGCTGGCCGGCTATGTGAAGAAGGCGCCGGGCGACCCCACCAGCAACATGCTCGCCGCCTACAACGCGGGCCCGTACGCCGTGATCAAGTACGGCGGCGTCCCCCCGTACAGCGAGACACAGAACTATGTGAAGATCATCCGCTCGCTGGAGAAGAGCTTCGCCAAGCCCATCGGCCGGGTCGACCCCTCGCGGCAGGCGGCCGGGGCGATCGAGTTCGCGCAGAAGCAGCTGGGCACCAAGTATCTGTGGGGCGGCACCGGCACCGCGGCGCAGGGCGGGCGGTTCGACTGCTCGGGGCTCTCCCAGGCCGCGTACCGGACCGTGGACATCGAGCTGCCCCGGGTGGCCAACGACCAGTACAACGCGGGACCGCACCCGGCCCGCGAGGAGCTGCTCCCCGGCGATCTGGTCTTCTTCTCCGACGACCTCACCAACTCCCGGGCGATCCGGCACGTCGGCATCTATGTCGGCGGCGGATATATGATCAACGCTCCCCGTACCGGGGCTGTGATCCGCTTCGACAAGATCGACACTCCGGACTACTTCGGGGCCACCCGGGTCACCGAGGATGGCGCGAAGGCGCTTCCCACGCCGGCTCCGGAGGTCTGACCCGGCGTTCCGGATGGCTGGAAAGCCTCTGGTGAGCCACGGCCCTGAGCTGCGGCGACGTATTTCTCTTCGATAACGTCATGGTGATCGTTCGGTGGAGAGAGGAACGTCGGGGGCGACCGGGCCGTTCCCTGGACGGAGCGGCCGTGCCGCCCCCCGGCGGGGGCGGTGGTGGCGGCGCGGCTCCACCGCGCCGCGGCCGTGGAGACGGCCGCGACCGCAGAGACGACCGCGACCGGGCGGAAGCGGAAGCGGACGCAGACGTAGTTGTAGACGCAGACGCGGATGACGCGGACACCGAGCAGTTCAGGGCGATAAGAGGCAAGGGGCCGTAGCAGATGGCTGGACTCGCACTGGGGATTCCCCTCGCGGAGCCAAGGACGGGGCTTCTCCTCGCGGAAGCGAGCGGAGGGTCGGGCGCCGACCTCAATCTGCTCTACGACATCAACGGCCTGTCCAAAGCCGCCCCGCCGTGGGTCGATCGCATCATGGGCTTCGTCGGCGAGTACGGCATCATGTTCGGGCTCGTCGTCATCGGGCTCTGGTCGTGGTGGAGCGTGCGCCGCATCGGCACCGCCGAGGACTCGGTGGCCGCGGTCACCGGGCTCGTCTGGGCGCCGCTCGCCGCCGCCGCCGCGGTGGTGGTCAACATCCCCATCCGCGGCTTCGTGGAACGGCCGCGCCCCTTCGTCGACCACCAGGGGCTCGAAGTCCTGGTCTCCGGCAAGACCGACTACTCCTTTGTCAGCGATCACTCCACCATGGCCATGGCCATCGCGGTCGGCATCTTCCTGGCCCACCGGAAGCTCGGCTTCGCCGCGCTCGGGCTGGCGATCCTGGAGGGCTTCCTCCGGATCTACATGGGCGTCCACTACCCGACGGATGTCATCGGCGGTTTCGCGCTCGGCACGGCGGTCACCCTGCTGCTCGCGCCCCTGGCGATGGCGCTGCTGACCCCGCTGGTGTCGGCGATCGCCGGGTCGAGGGCCGGAGTGCTCGTACGGTCGAAGAAGCCGCTGCCCGGTCCGGGCGGAGAGCGCTCCGGGGCCAGGGGCGTTCCGGAGCAGAGGGTCGAGGGGAGCGGCGAGCGGGATCTCGCCGCCTGAACCTCTTCAGCGGCGGACCGCCGGGTCGTCGCGTGGAAGCCGAGCCCGTCGCGTTTCTCCCGTCCCGGGAGTGGCGCGGCGGGCTCACCGCTGTCGTGGGTGCCGTGCGGGCGGGCCCGGTGGTCAGCGCCGGCTGTTGCGGCTGCGGCGCTGATGCCGGCGGACGATCATGACGGTGGCTCCGGCGGCCATCGCGCCCGTCCCGGCGACGGAGAGCGAGCTCTCTATCGGGCCCTCCGGCCTGGCCGCGCTCGGCGCGGGTTCCCGGGGCGAAGCGGTGGTGGCGGCGCTCCCGAGGGGGAGCGCGAGGGTGAGGGCCGCGGTGGCGGCGAGCACGGCTATCCGGCCGCCGCGGCGCGCGGCTCGGCCCATCGGTCGGTTCATGGCGGGACGTCCTCGGTCGGGTGCCCGGAGCGGGCGGCTGGGCGTTCGGCTGAACACCCCCTTGTGAACAAGGGCACCGCCCCCGCGCCGCCCCGGCCATCCGGACACCCCCGTATGGGCTACGGGACCTCCCGTACGGCTACAGCGCCTGCGGGAAGTCGAAGACCCGCTCCGGGTCGTACCGCCGCTTCAGCCGGGTGAGGCGGTCCGCCGCCGGTCCGTAGTACGCCCGCCGCCAGTCGGCCAGCCGGGGGTCGGGGTAGTTCTGGTACGCGGCGCCCGACGCGTGCGGGCGCAGGGCGCGGTGGGTCTCCCCCAGCCAGGCCCGCTGGTGTCCGCCGGGGGTGCCCGCCCGCCAGGAGGCGATGTACTGCGCCAGGGTCCGCGAGCGCCGGTGGACGAAGGCCGTCGCCGAGGGGTCCACCCGGTTGACCGCGCCGCCCAGCGCCGTCAGGGAGACCGAGCCCTGCCCGGCCGGGAGGTCCCGGAACGACTCGACGGCGGCGAGCAGCGCCCGTATCCCGTCCGCCGGGAGGTCGCGGTCGAAGAAGTCGGAGGCGGAGGCGTACGTATCCCGCTGGAGGGCGCCCGCGCGGGAGCGGCCCGGGACCGTGCCCGGGAGCCGGCACTGCTCGGGGCTCAGCGTCGCGCAGTCCGCGTAGCCGAGCATGGCGTCCAGATGGCCGCGCCGCCGCAGCGAGACGGGTCCGGCCGGGGCGCCGGCCCGGTCGATGAGCCGGTCGAGGGCGGTGCTCAGCTCGCCCTCCGTGCCCAGGGAGCAGACCGCCACGGAGATATTGGGCGCGGCGCCGCCGGGTGCGGCGCCCAGATGGGCCGATGACCAGATCTCGTCCGGCTGGTCCGGGCCCCAGCGCTGCCAGGCCGCCAGCACGGCCGCCGCCCTCGGCCAGGGCCAGCTGATCCGGCCGGTCACGGCGGCGGGGGCGGGGCTGGTGCGGAAGCGGAGCGCGGTCACCACGCCGAAGTTGCCGTTGCCCGCGCCGCGCAGGGCCCAGAACAGCTCCGGGTGCTCGTCGGCGCTGGTGGTCAGGGTGGTGCCGGCGGCGGTGACGAGGGTGGCGGAGAGCAGGCTGTCGCAGGTCAGTCCGTACGCGCGGGAGGTGACGCCCTGTCCGCCGCCGAGGGTGAGGCCGCTGATGCCGACGGAGGGGCAGGAGCCGGCGGGGAGGGTGCGGCCGGTGCGGGCGAGGGTGCGGTAGACGTCGGCGAGCCGGGCGCCGGCGCCGATGGTGCCGTCGGCCGCGACCCGGTCGAGGGCGGAGACGTCGATGACGAGCCGGCCGGTGCCGGAGGACCACCCGGCGTAGGAGTGGCCGCCGCCGCGGATGGAGACGGGGACGCCGTGGGCGCGGGCGTGGGCGAGGCACTCCCGGATGTCGTCCTCGCCGGCGGCATAGGCGACGGCGGCGGGGCGCTGGGTGTCGAAGCGGGTGTTGTAGAGCTGGCGGGCGGCCGGGTAGTCGGCGTCGTCCGGGCGTATCAGCCGCCCGTCCAGGCTCCGGGCGAGGGCGTTCCAGTCGGGGGCCCGGGAGGTGCGGGGCGCGGGGGGTGGTGCGGGGGCCGGGGTGGTCCGGGCCGGGGCGCCCGGCCGGCTGCCGGTGCCGGCCCCGTCGCCCCCGCTGCCGCCGCCGCTGGTGCAGGCGGTCGCGGTGAGGGCCACCGCGGTGGTGAGCAGTGCGCGCCGGTCCATCTGGGCCTCCCGAGGGCGTCCTGGTGGACGAGACGGCTCCACGGGCGGGCCGGTTCCGCGCTCAGTGCCCGGGGGCGGCCGGCGCGGGCGCCGGGGCCGGTGCCGGCGCGGGCGCGGGCTCCGGGGCGTGCGACCGGGCGTCGGCGCGGGCTCTCTCGCGCGAGCGCCGGGCCGGGCCCGCCCAGCCGCAGGAGCAGCGCGCCACGGCGAAGGAGCCGCGTTCGGCGGTGGTCGTGTGATGGGTCGGGTGATGCGGTCCCGGAGCGGGGTCCTGGGCGTCTTGCGGAAGCACGGTTCCACCGTACTGGGCCGGGGCGCGCCCGGTGCGCCCGCGTGACGGCGGGCCGGGGTTCTCGTTAGGCGGGGCGGGCGGAGGTCTTGGGAAACAGCGGTTCGGTGTTGGGGGTTGGCAGGCGATGGTGGTGCAGCAGCACAGGAGCAGGGGCGCGGCGGTCGCCGTCGTCGCGGCCGTCCTGGGTGCGGTGGCGGCCGGTGGCTGCTCCGCCGGCGGGCGGGACGGCGGCGCGGACGGCGACCGGCCGGGGCCCGGCTCCGTACAGGGCCAGGGGCGGGCCGGGCGGGTGGCGGACGGCGCGGCCGAGGAGGTGCGCGCGGCGGCGGACCGGCTCGTGGCGGCGGGCAGCGCCCGGGTGCGGACGTCGATGGAGACGGCCGCCGGGGGGACGCGGGTGACGATCCGGGGCGAGGGCGGCTATGACTTCGCCCGGCGCGAGGGCCGGCTCACGGTCGTGCTGCCGAAGGACCCGGCGGGGACGGACGACCGCAGTCCGGTCACCGAGCTGATGACGTCCGGGGCGCTGTACATGAAGAACCGCGGCGCCGGGGTGCCCGCCGACAAGTGGGTGCGGGTCGAGACGGCCTCGCTGGCGGACGGGAACCTGGTCACCGGGGGCGCGACCGATCCGCTGGCCGCCGCGGAGCTGCTGCGCAGCGCGCGGGACGTGTCCCCGGTGGGCCGGACGACGGTCGGGGGCGTGGCGGTGCGCCATTTCCGGGGCGGCGCCGACATCGCGCGGGCGGCCCGGGTCGCCGCGCCGCATGTGCGGGCCTCGCTGGCGGCGGCGGCGAAAGGGTTCGCCAGGGACGCCGTGCCCTTCGATGTGTACCTCGACGACGAGGGGCGGGTCCGGAAGCTGCGTCACCGCTTCCACTTCGGCAATGGCCGGGGGAGCGTCGCGGTCGTCTCGGAGACGCTGCTGTACGACTTCGGGGCGCCGGTCGCCGTGCGCCTGCCCGCGCGCGGAGATATTTACGCCGGAAGAATCAGGGGCTAAATGGTCCGGACGTGCCATGCGCTCCCCGTGCGTCACTCCCTACGCTAGGAAGCCGGTTCCGGCAGGAAGAGGTGAATGCACGTGGCTCCGCCCAGTACGACATTGGTACAGGACCACGTGGCCCTCGCCGAGATCGAGCTGTGCGGCGATCTGATCATCGCGGCGTCGGCGACGGACGGGGAGCGGCTCAGCTTCGACCGTATCGACGAGGTGCTGAAGGTGGCGGCCGAACGGTCGGCCCGGCAGATTCAGGAGACCTCACAGCTCCGGCAGATCCGGCAGGGGTGACCGCGGGCGGGGCCGGGGCGACGGTGCGCCCCGGCCCTCCGCGGGCGGGCTCTCCCGGCGGTCCGGTGCGGCGGGCCGGGTGGTCCGTGGGCCGGGTCCTCCGCGGGCCGGGTCCCGCGATCAGGGTCCTCCGTGGGCCGGGCCGGTGGCCGGGAGCGGAGCCGGCGCCCCGGCCCGGGTGTCCGGGTTTCCAGGTGCTCGGGCGTTCAGGTGCTCAGGTGCTCAGGTGCGGAGCAGGCGGGCGATGGCCTTGGTGGCCTCTTCGACCTTGGCGTCGATCTCATTGCCGCCCTTGACCGCGGCGTCCGCGACACAGTGCCGCAGATGCTCCTCCAGGAGCTGGAGCGCGAAGGACTGGAGGGCCTTGGTGGAGGCGGAGACCTGAGTGAGTATGTCGATGCAGTAGACGTCCTCGTCGACCATCCGCTGGAGGCCGCGGATCTGGCCCTCGATCCGGCGGAGCCGCTTGAGGTGCTCGTCCTTCTGGTGGTGGTAGCCGTGCACGCCGTGATCGTGGTCGGTGGCGGGGGCGGTGCCCGCCGCCGTTGCGGCGGTGCCGGTGACCGGGGGGCCGGCCGCCTCGGTGGTCGTCATCGCGTCCTCCCGTTGTCCTGCGTTCTGCGCTGTGGGTTGTCCTGCGGGCCGTGCTCTGGTGTGTGCTGGGGGTGCTCTCGGTGCTGTCCGGAAATGATCTGCTCAAAGTGAGCGGGCATATACCCCTCACGGGTATATGGTACCGAATCGCGAGAGAAAGGGGTGCCCGTGTGTGAGGGGCCCCTGCTCATCCGCGCCCTCGATGGGCGACACTGAGGAATGCCGGTTGGCCGTGGCCGGATGAATGCGCCTAGCATCAGCCTGTCCGAACCCAGAGCACCCGAGGACCCCACGTGCGATTTCGTCTGACCCCCAGGGAGACGAGCTTCTACGACATGTTCGCCGCGTCCGCGGACAACATCGTCACGGGCTCCAAGCTCCTGATGGAACTGCTCGGGGCGGACGCCTCCGGGCGGGCCGAGATCGCGGAACGGATGCGGGCGGCGGAACACGCGGGCGACGACGCCACCCATGCCATTTTCCACCAGTTGAACTCCTCGTTCATCACACCGTTCGACCGTGAGGACATCTACCGCCTCGCGTCGTCCCTCGACGACATCATGGACTTCATGGAGGAGGCCGTCGACCTGGTTGTGCTCTACCGGGTCGAGGAGCTGCCCAAGGGAGTCGAGCAGCAGATCGAGGTCCTGGTCCGCGCGGCCGAGTTGACCGCCGAGGCCATGCCGCACCTGCGGACCATGGACAATCTGACCGAGTACTGGATCGAGGTCAACCGGCTGGAGAACCAGGCCGACCAGATCCACCGCCGGCTGCTCGCGACGCTCTTCAACGGGAAGTACGACGCCATCGAGGTGCTCAAGCTCAAGCAGATCGTGGATGTGCTGGAAGAGGCCGCCGACGCCTTCGAGCACGTGGCGAACACCGTGGAGACCATCGCGGTCAAGGAGTCCTGACGCTCGTGGACACCTTCGCCCTGATCGTGACCATTGGTGTCGCGCTCGGATTCACCTACACCAACGGTTTCCACGACTCCGCGAACGCGATCGCGACCTCGGTCTCCACCCGGGCGCTGACGCCGAAGGCGGCGCTGGCGATGGCCGCGGTGATGAACCTCGCGGGCGCCTTCCTCGGCCAGGGCGTGGCCAAGACCGTCAGCGAGGGGCTCATCGCCACCCCCCAGGGCAGCAAGGGGATGGGCATCCTCTTCGCGGCGCTGCTGGGCGCGATCGTGTGGAACCTCGTCACCTGGTACTTCGGTCTGCCCTCGTCCTCCTCGCACGCCCTCTTCGGCGGGATGGTGGGGGCGGCGCTGGCCGGCGGCACGGAGGTGATCTGGTCCGGGGTGCTGGAGAAGATCGTCATCCCGATGTTCGTCTCACCGCTGGTCGGGCTGGTCGCGGGCTATCTGGTGATGGTCGCGATCATGTGGATCTTCCGCCGGGTCAACCCGCACAAGGCCAAGCGCGGCTTCCGTATCGCCCAGACGGTGTCGGCGGCGGCGATGGCGCTCGGCCACGGCCTCCAGGACGCGCAGAAGACAATGGGCATCGTGGTGATGGCCCTGGTCATCGCCGATGTGGAACAGCAGGGTGACGCGATCCCGGTCTGGGTGAAGATCGCCTGTGCGGTGATGCTCTCCCTCGGCACCTACGCGGGCGGCTGGCGCATCATGCGCACCCTGGGCCGCAAGATCATCGAACTGGACCCGCCCCAGGGCTTCGCGGCGGAGACCACGGGCGCGTCGATCATGTTCGGCTCCGCCTTCCTCTTCCACGCCCCGATCTCCACCACCCATGTGATCACCTCCGCGATCATGGGCGTCGGCGCGACCAAGCGCGTGAACGCGGTCCGCTGGGGAGTCGCGAAGAACATCGTCCTGGGCTGGTTCATCACCATGCCGGCCGCGGGCGCGGTGGCGGCGATGAGCTACGGCGTGGTCTGGCTGGTCTTCGGCTGACCCCGGGCCGCCGGGCGGCCGGAAGGGGCGGTACCGCCTGCCGCCCCCAGCGGTGGGCCGTACGACGAGTCGCAGCGCCCCGGCCCCTGAGCTTCCCCATGTCGGCTGCCCGCCGGGTGCGAGCCTCTGCCGGGCCGCGGGACCTCCGGGAGCCCGGGTGGGGTGTAACGCCTCGTGCGGTCTGAGGGCCGTTCAGCAGCCGTCTGCCGGGCCGCGTCCAGGCATGTGCGGTCCTTCTCGGTGCCGCCGGCGTACGCGCAGTGGGGCGGGAGCGCGGCGGGCGGGGAGCGCGGAAGGCCCGCCCCCTGGGAGAGGGGGCGGGCCCTGCGTCTTGCGGTGGCACCGCCATGCAGCACCGCGAGACGTTGGTGGGGGCAGCCGGCGGGTGCCCCGAGGGGGGATCAGCCGAAGCGGCCCGAGATGTAGTCCTCGGTCGCCTGGACGGACGGGTTGGCGAAGATCCGCTCCGTCTCGTCTATTTCGATCAGCCGGCCCGGCTGGCCGACCGCCGCCAGGTTGAAGAAGGCGGTGCGGTCCGAGACCCGGGCCGCCTGCTGCATGTTGTGGGTCACGATCACGATCGTGAACCGCTCCTTCAACTCGCTGATCAGGTCCTCGATCGCGAGGGTGGAGATCGGGTCCAGGGCGGAGCAGGGCTCGTCCATCAGCAGGACATCGGGCTCGACCGCGATGGCGCGGGCGATGCACAGACGCTGCTGCTGGCCGCCGGAGAGGCCCGAGCCGGGCTTGTTGAGGCGGTCCTTGACCTCGTTCCAGAGGTTGGCGCTGCGCAGGGACTTCTCGACGATGTCCGCGAGCTGGGTCTTCTTGTAGGAGCCGTTGAGCCGCAGGCCCGCCGCCACATTGTCGAAGATCGACATGGTGGGGAAGGGGTTGGGGCGCTGGAAGACCATGCCCACCGTGCGGCGCACGGCGACCGGGTCGACGTTCGACCCGTACAGGTTCTCGTCGTCCAGCATCACCTTGCCCTCGACCCGGCCGCCGGGGGTGACCTCGTGCATCCGGTTGAGGGTGCGCAGGAAGGTGGACTTCCCGCAGCCGGAGGGGCCGATGAAGGCCGTCACCGAGCGGGGCTCCACCGTCATCGAGATGTCCTCGATCGCCTTGTGGGTGCCGTAGTAGGCCGTCAGTCCGCTGACGTCGATTCGCTTGGCCATCTTCTTCACACTTCCAGGAGGCCGCTAGCGGCCGGTCTTCGGGGCCTTCCAGCGGGCGATGCCGCGGGCCACCAGGTTGAGGATCATGACGAAGGCGATCAGGACCAGGGCGGCGGCCCAGGCGCGGTCGTACGACGCCTCGCTGCCGACCCGGTACTGCTCCCAGATGTAGAAGGGGAGCGAGGACTGGGCGCCTTCGAACGGGTTCGCGTTGATCAGCTGGCTGCCGAAGACCAGGAGCATGATCGGGGCGGTCTCACCGGCGATGCGCGCGATGGCGAGCATCACTCCGGTGGTGATCCCGCCGAGCGCGGTCGGGATGACCACCTTCAGGATCGTGCGCCACTTCGGCACACCGAGGGCGAGCGATGCCTCGCGCAGCTCGTTGGGGACGAGCTTCAGCATCTCCTCGGTGGAGCGGACCACCACGGGGATCATCAGGATCGCCAGTGCCAGCGCGCCCATCAGCCCGGAGGGGGCCAGCCCGAACATCAGCATGATCGAGAGCACGAAGAGACCGGCGACGATCGACGGGATGCCCGTCATGACGTCGACGAAGAAGGTCACGGCCTTGGCGAGGGCGCCCCGGCCGTACTCGACCAGGTAGATCGCGGTCAGCAGGCCCAGCGGCACCGAGATCACGGTCGCCAGGCCCACCTGCTCCAGGGTGCCGAGGATCGCGTGGTAGACCCCGCCGCCCGGTTCGAAGCCGGGCACCCCGGCCATGGAGTGGGTGAGGAAGTACCCGTCGAGGACCTTGATCCCCCGGCTCACGGTCACCCAGATCAGCGAGAACAGCGGGACCACGGCGAGGATGAAGCAGACCCAGACCACGCTGGTCGCCAGCCGGTCCTTGGCCTGCCGCTTGTTCTCCACGGCGGTGGTGACCGCGTACGAGATGGCGACGAAGAACAGGGCCGAGACCAGGCCCCACTGGGTCCTGCTCTCCCAGCCGGCCACCGCGCCGAGCCCGCAGCCCAGCGCGACCGCGCCGGCCGCGAAGGCGGCGGGCGCCCAGCGGGGCAGGGAGCGGCTGCTGAGGGTGGACTCGCGGGTGGGCGGCGGGGTGGGGGTGGGGCGGTCCTGTATGGCTGTCTGGATCATGCGTTGGCCCCCGAGTACTCCTTGCGGCGGGCGATGATGAGGCGGGCCGCGCCATTGACCAGCAGGGTGAGGATGAACAGCACGAGCCCGGAGGCGATCAGCGCGTCCCGTCCCAGCTCATTGGCCTCGTCGAACTTGGCCGCGATGTTCTGGGCGAAGGTGCCGCCGCCCGGGTTGAGCAGATGGAGCGAGATCACAAAGCTCGGGGAGAGGACGGTGGCGACGGCCATGGTCTCGCCGAGCGCCCGGCCGAGGCCCAGCATCGAGGCGGAGATGACCCCGGAGCGGCCGAAGGGGAGCACCGACATCCGGATGACCTCCCAGCGGGTGGCGCCGAGCGCCAGGGCCGCTTCTTCATTCATCCGGGGGACCTGGAGGAAGACCTCCCGGCTGACGCTGGTCACGATCGGCAGGATCATGATCGCGAGCAGGATGCCGACGGTGAAGAGCGAGCGGGCGACGCCGATCTCGGTCTTCTCGAAGATGTAGGTCCAGCCGAAGAACTCGTCCAGCCAGAGGTTGAGCCCTTCGAGGTACGGCACGAGGAAGAGCGCGCCCCAGATGCCGTAGATGATCGAGGGGACGGCCGCCAGCAGATCGACCACATAGGCGATGGGCGCGGCCAGTCTGCGCGGCGCGTAGTGGGAGATGAAGAGCGCGATGCCGACCGCGATCGGAACGGCGATCACCATCGCCACGATGGAGCTGACGACCGTGCCGAAGAGCAGGACGGCGATGCCGAAGACCGGCGGGTCACCGGCCGGGTTCCAGTCGAAGGTGGTGAGGAAGTTGCCCTCGTCCTTCGAGATGGCGATGGCGGCGCGGTAGCTGAGGAACGCGGCGATCGACGCCATGATCACCAGCAGCAGGATGCCCGAGCCCCGGGAGAGGCCGAGGAAGATCTTGTCGCCCGCGCGGCCGGTGGAGGTGCTCTTCTTCCCGGTGGCCGGGGGCAGCGGCGCGGAGGGCGGGGGAGGGGAGTCTATGGGTGTGGTGGATGCCATGGTCTTTCCGGTCTGTGTGAGGGGAGCGGGGCGGCTCCCCCGGCGGCGGTGCACCGGATGGGGCGGCGGACGGGGGCGGTCGGGCCCCCGTCCGCCCGCCCGGGTTACTTCAGACCCGCGACGGTCTCGCGGACCTTGGCGTTGATCTCGGCGGGGATCGGGGCGTAGCCGGCGCCGGAGAGCACCTTCTGGCCCTCGTCGCCGGCGGCGTAGGTGAGGAAGGACTTCACGGTGTCCAGGGTCTCCGGCTTGTTGCCGGAGTCGCAGACGACCTCGTAGGTCACCAGGACGATCGGGTAGGCGCCCTCGGCCTTGGTGGTGTAGTCCAGCTCCAGGGCGAGGTCCTTGCCGGTGCCCTTGACCTTGGCGGCGGCGATGGCCTTGGAGGCGTTCTCCGAGGTGGCCTCGACCGGGGCGGCCGCGCCGGTGTCGATGCTCACGGTCGGGATGGACTGCGAGGTGGCGTACGACAGCTCGAAGTAGCCGATCGAGCCGTCGACCTGCTTGACCTGGGCGGCGACACCGGAGGAGCCGGAGGCGGCCTGGCCGCCGGGCGCGGGCCACTTCTTCTCGGCCTCGTAGGGCCAGTCGGCCCCGGCGGTGGCGCCCAGGTACTTGCCGAGGTTCTGGGTGGTGCCGGAGTCCTCGGAGCGGTGGAACGCCTGGATCGCCTTGTCCGGGAGCGACGCGCCCTCGTTGAGCTTGGCGATGGCCGGGTCGTTCCACTTCTTGATCTTGCCGTTGAAGATCTTGGCGATGGTGGCGGCGTCCAGGTTCAGGTCGTCGACGCCCGAGAGGTTGTAGCCGATCGCGATCGGACCGCCGACCATGGGCAGGTTGATGCCCTGGCCGTCCTTGCAGATCTTCTTGGACTCGGCGACCTCCTCGGGCTTGAGCGCCGAGTCGGAGCCGGCGAAGCCGACCGTGCCCTGGTTGAAGGCGACGATGCCCTCACCGGACGAGGACGACTTGTAGTTGATCTCCACGCCCGAACAGGCGGCCATGTAGTTCTTGACCCACAGGTCCATCGCGTTCTTCTGCGCGCTGGAGCCGGAGGCGAGCAGCCTGCCCTTGGCGCCCTCGCAGGAGATGTTCGAGGCGGCGCTGGTCTTGCCGTCGTTGGCGCCGCTGCCCGAGGCGTTGTCGTCCGAACCACACGCCGTGAGGACCAGGGCGCCGGAGACGGCGAGGGCGCCGAGCGCGGTGGCGCGAAGCCCGTTCTTGCGCTGAAGCTTCACTTTCGGGTGTTCCTTCCAGAAGCCGTGCGAGCGCCCGTTTCCGGAAGCTCTGGGTGACGGCGTGTGTCGGGGGTGGGGGCCGGCCGTGTGCCGGTTACCTCGTAAGGCCGAAATTAAGCAGATCAGGTGAAGCCGCCCACGGGGGCGAGTGAACGCCAGGTGAACCGTGTCGGGCGGCTGGGTGCCCGCCCTCCGCCGGACCCGCGCCGGGCGTCTTTCCGCCGCGCCGGGACGGCTTCCGCGCGAGCGGGCGTCCTCCGGCGGTCCTCCGGCGGGTTCCTCGGCAGGCCCTCCGGCGGTCTTCCGGCGGTCCCTCGGCCTCCGGCTCAGCGGGCCGGGCGTATCTCTTCCCCGGAGCCCGGGAGCCCCGCGGGCAGGGCGCCGCGGTCCTGGGCGTATCCATGGCGTACGGGCATGATCCGCGACCGTACACCGGATGGCGGGTGCCCGGTGTACGGGTGTCCGGGTGCCGCCCGGGGGTGGACGGGCTCCGGGAGCCCGCCGGGCGTCAGCCCCGCCGGTCCCGTCCCGCGGCCGGGCGCAGGGTGTCCAGGAGCGCCGCCACCGGCTCCCGGTCCCGTTCCCGGGTCAGCCGGGCGCGGGCGGCGGCGGGGGAGAGCCACACCACCGTGTCGACCTCGCTGTTGGGGGCGAAGGTGCCGCCGGTGGCCCGCGCGGCCCAGTAGCGGACCTCCTTGGGGCGGCCCTCGACCGGGTAGCGGACGGTGGGCAGCTCCCGGCCCGGAACACAGGTCGCGCCGGTCTCCTCCAGTACCTCCCGCAGGGCGCCGCGCACGGCCGTCTCGCCGCGTTTGAGCTTGCCCTTCGGATGCGACCAGTCGTCGTACTTCGGCCGGTGCACCAGGCAGATCTCCACGCCGCCGCCGTCGGGCGCGGGCCGCCACAGCACACACCCCGCCGCTCGTACGGTCTCGTCCGGACCCGGTGTCACCGGTGGCCTCCACCCGTCTCGACGGCATCGGTCCCGGGGGCGCCCGTCACGGCGGAGCCCCGCCAGACCTCCTGGAAGGCGAACCGGGCGGCCTCCACCTCATGGCGCTGGTCCGCGTGGAGCACGCCCAGGGCGTACGCCGTCGCCGGGGCGATCCTCGGGGTGCGGGCCGCGGCGGCGGCAGCGGCGGCGGCCTCGGCCGCGTCCCGGTGGCGGTCGAGGAGGAGCCCCGCCCGGCCGAGCACCGGGTCACCGGCCGGTCCGGTGACCTCCAGGGCGTACCGGTGCAGCCGCAGCAGTGCGCGGACCCGGTGCCAGGGGGCGTCCTGGGCCTCCTCGGCCGCCGTGGCGAGGCCGTGCACCAGGGCCTCCGCGTTGTACGGATGTCCCGCGCGGGCCAGCGGAAGCGCCGCCACCGCGTCGAGCAGCCGCCGCTCGGCGGTCTCGGCGGAGCTGAGGAGCGGGCCGGCGGCGGGGGCGAGCGGCAGCTCGGACGCGAGGAGGGCGACGGAGTCCGCGACCGCGTGGAAGCGGGCCGAGCCCAGCGCCTGGAGCGCGGCGGAGTGGGCCCGGGTCCTGGCCAGGGTGAGCTGCCGCTCCAGCAGCGCGGCGGCGCGCGCGGCCCCCACGGAGAGCGCCCCGCCCCCGGAACGGCCCCCGGAACCCGAACCGGAACCCGAACCGGAACCGGAACCCGGACCGGAAGCGCGACCCGCACCGGAACCGGAACCCGGAGCGCCGACGGTGCCGCCGCTTCCGGGGTCGCCGGCCCCGGGGGACGGCGCTCCGGACAGCCGCGCCAGCGCCTCCACCAGCCGGTTCAGCCGTGACGTACAGGCGTGCTCCTGGGCGAGCGCGGTGGAGAGCCACGCCAGCTCCCCCCGCAGCCCGTCCGCCCACACCGGGTCCAGCAGCGGCCGGAAGGTGTGCAGGGTCCCGCTGATGCGGCGGGCCGCGATCCGCAGGGCGCGGGCGGCCTCCGCCGTGCCGGCGGTGTCCGCGCCGCTCTCCGCGTGGAGCCGCAGACTGCGCAGGAAGTCACCCGCACGGGCGTGCAGATAACCGGCGAGCGCGCCCGCCGCCGGATCGGCGGCCGGGGCCGCCGTGGAGGCCCGGGCCTGTGCGGGCACCCGGGACAGTTCAGGATTGAGCACGCCTTCGCCTCCGGGCGTCAATGAGCATCTCCTGGACATTGCGCAGCGGCTGGCCCTCCGCGTCGTGCGCGTGCCGCGTCCAGGCGCCGTCCGGGCCCAGGTGCCAGGACGACGTGGTGTCGGACATCCCGGTCTCCAGCAGCCGGGTGAGCGCGGCGCGGTGGGCCGGGTCGGTGACCCGGACCAGGGCCTCGATCCGGCGGTCGAGGTTGCGGTGCATCATGTCGGCGCTGCCGAACCACACCTCGGGCTCGCCGCCGTTGCCGAAGGAGAAGATCCGGGAGTGCTCCAGGAACCGCCCGAGGACGGAGCGCACCCGGATGTTCTCCGAGAGCCCGGTGACACCGGGGCGCACGGCGCAGATGCCGCGCACCCAGATGTCGACCGGGACGCCCGCCATCGCGGCCCGGTAGCAGGCGTCGATGATCGCCTCGTCCACCATCGAGTTGACCTTGATGCGGACATAGGCGGGCCGCCCGGCCCTGTGGTGCGCGGCCTCCTTGTTGATCCGCGCGACCAGCCCGTCCCGGAGCGACTTGGGGGCGACCAGGAGCCGGCGGTAGGTCTCGCGCCGGGAGTATCCGGAGAGCCGGTTGAAGAGGTCGGAGAGGTCCGCCCCGACCTGCGGATCGGTGGTCAGCAGGCCCAGGTCCTCGTACAGCCGGGCCGTCTTGGGGTGGTAGTTGCCGGTGCCGACGTGCGAGTAGCGGCGCAGGGTCTCGCCCTCCTGGCGGACCACCAGCGAGAGCTTGCAGTGGGTCTTGAGACCGACCAGCCCGTACACCACATGGCAGCCCGCCTCCTCCAGCTTGCGCGCCCATTTGATGTTGGCCTGCTCGTCGAAGCGGGCCTTGATCTCGACCAGGACGAGCACCTGCTTGCCGGCCTCGGCCGCGTCGATCAGGGCGTCGACTATCGGGGAGTCGCCGGAGGTGCGGTAGAGGGTCTGCTTGATCGCCAGTACGTCGGGGTCTGCCGCGGCCTGCTCCAGGAACGCCTGTACGGAGGTGGAGAAGCTGTCGTACGGGTGGTGCAGCAGCACATCGCGCTCGCGCAGCGCCATGAAGATGTCGGGCGCGGACGCCGACTCGACCTCGGAGAGGTCGCGGTGGGTGCCGGCGATGAACTTGGGGAACTTCAGCTCCGGCCGGTCCAGCGCCGCGATCCCGAAGAGACCGGTCAGATCCAGCGGCCCGGGCAGCGGATAGACCTCCGCGTCGGTCACCTTCAGCTCGCGGACCAGCAGGTCCAGGACGTACGGGTCGATGGACTCCTCGACCTCCAGGCGCACCGGCGGGCCGAAGCGGCGCCGCATCAGCTCCTTCTCCAGGGCCTTGAGGAGGTTCTCCGCGTCGTCCTCCTCGACCTCCAGGTCCTCGTTGCGGGTCACCCGGAACATGTGGTGCGCGAGCACCTCCATGCCGGGGAACAGCTCCTCCAGATGGGCCGCGATGACGTCCTCCAGGGGGACGTACCGCTGCGGCGACGCCTCCAGGAAGCGGGAGAGCAGCGGCGGGACCTTCACCCGGGCGAAGTGGCGGTGCCCGCTGACCGGGTTGCGCACCACGACGGCCAGGTTGAGGGAGAGCCCGGAGATGTACGGGAAGGGGTGGGCCGGGTCCACGGCCAGCGGGGTCAGCACCGGGAAGATCTGCTGCCGGAACAGCGTGAACAGGCGGGCCTGCTCCTTCTCGGTGAGATCCGGCCAGCGGATGAGGTGGACGCCCTCGTCGGCGAGGGCCGGGGCGATGTCCTGCTGGAAGGCGGCGGCGTGCCGGGCCATCAGCTCGCGCGAGCGGGTCCAGATCAGATCGAGGACCTCGCGGGGCTGGAGGCCGGAGGCGGAGCGGGTGGCCACCCCGGTGGCGATGCGCCGCTTCAGCCCGGCGACCCGGACCATGAAGAACTCGTCCAGGTTGGAGGCGAAGATCGCGAGGAAGTTGGCCCGCTCCAGGAGCGGGGTGGCCGGGTCCTCGGCCAGTTCGAGCACGCGTTCGTTGAAGGCGAGCCAGCTCCGCTCCCGGTCGAGGAAGCGGCCCTTGGGCAGCTCGGTGCCGGAGCCGCCCCGGTCGTCCTCCTCGTACCCGTCGAGATCGGAGTCGAGATCGGGCTCCAGATCGGAGACCGTCGCGGCGACGGTGTGCGGTCGGTGCGCGGCTATCGAACCGACGGACGGCTGGGGGTGCTGGACCGATGCCTCGGTGGGCTGCTGACTCATACCCCCATTCTTCCGCGCGGAAGGGGCGTCGGGCGCGTCGGAGCGCGCCCGGACGATCTTCCCGTTCACGGCGGCGGGGGCGGAGGAGGGCAGAGCGGGCTGCATTGAGTGAGGTTCGCAGCACTGTCTGAATACCCGGTAACGACGACATGACGTGCGGGAAGCCGGACGGGGGCGCCCCGGGACCGGGCGGGCCGGGCGGGCGCGGTCACCGACCGTGCCCACCCGGGTGTCCCAGCCGTCCCGGGCGCCTCCGCCACCTCTGCCGTCCCGGCCGCCCCGGGTGCCCCGGAGGGCCCGGGGGGCCGTGTCTCAGGACTCCGTGCGGTACATCAGGTCCACCTCGTGCGTGGTGAAGCCGAGCCGCTCGTACACCGTCACCGCCGCCGTGTTGTCGGCGTCCACATAGAGCATCGCGGCCGGCAGCCCCCGCGCGGCCAGATGGCGGAGGCCCGTCGCGGTGAGGGCCCTGCCGAGGCCGCCGCCCTGGGCGTCGGGCCGGATGCCGACCACGTACACCTCGCCGAGCCCCTCGGCGGCGTGCACCTTGGTCCAGTGGAAGCCGATGATCTCCCCGTCGCGCTCGGCGAGGAAGAAGCCCTCGGGGTCGAACCAGGGCTCGCTCTTGCGGTCGTCCAGATCCCGCTGGGTGAGGGAGCCCTGCTCGGGGTGGTGGGCGAAGGCGGCGGCGTTCACCGCGAGCCAGGCCGCGTCGTCCCGGCCGGGCACGAAGGTGCGGATGGTGACCCCGGGCGGCAGCACCGGCTCGGCGATGTCCAGCGGGTCCAGCGGGCGGCGCAGCTGGCGCAGTTCGCGGAAGAGGGTCAGCCCGAGCACCTGGGCGAGATGGCGGGCGGCCGACTTCCCGCCGTGCGCCCAGACCCGCAGCCGCTTCCCGGAGGCCGCGAGCAGCGCGTTCCCGAGCGCCCGGCCGTGGCCGCGTCCGCGCCGCTCGGGGTGGACCACGAGTTCGGCGGCGGGTGCCTCGACCGGGTCGGTGTCCTCCAGCTGGGCGTAACCGGTCAACTCGCCGTCGGTGGTGAGCAGAAGATGGCGTACGCCCTCCCGCCGGCCGCCGCGCAACTGGAGCCGCCCCTGTTCGGAGACGGCCTGGGTGCCGTCCGCCCCGGCGGCGGCGGCGAGCAGGGCGAGCACGGCCTCGGCCAGGTCGGCCGTCAGCTCGTCGTAGGTGTCGATCCGCCTGCCGGGCCCCGGGATCACCGCATCAGTCGTCATGGGGAGAGCCTACGGCGGCGGGTGCCCCGAAAGCCGGTCCGGGGCCGGTCCGGGGCCGGTGTGGGCCGGTGGGGGCCGGTGGGGCCCGGTCCCGGGCCGGCGCGGGATGCTCCGGGCCGGTCCGGTACGGGCCCGGGCCCGGGGAAGGGCCGGTCCGGGACCGGTGCACCTGTGGGACGGACGTCGCACCCGCGCGGGTGGACCGTGGCAGAGTGTGGGCGCACATGCGAGCCGGGGGCCTGTCCCGGTGAGCGGGGAAGCGGGGAAGGGGAGGCGCGCCATGCCGCCGAGGAGCTATCCGTCCGCCCGGCAGCGGCGGTTGGGTGCGGAGCTGCGCAAGCTGCGCGAGCGGGCCGGCATGTCGGGCAGTACCGCGGCGGCCTTCCTGGGCGGCGAACGGGCACAGATCAGCCATATCGAGTCGGGCCGGTACGGAGTGAGCGCCGAGCGGGTGCGCCGGCTGGCCACCCACTACTCGGCGACCGACAAGCATCTGGTGGACGCGCTGGCGAGCATGGCCGAGGAGCGGACCAAGGGCTGGTGGGAGGCGTTCCGGGGCGTGCTGCCGCCCGGCTCCCTGGATCTGGCGGAGCTGGAGCACCACGCCACACACCTGCGCCAGATCGAGATGATCCAGATCCCCGGGCTGCTCCAGACCGGCCAGTACGCGCGGGAGTTGATCCTCGGCGGGATCTCCGTGCCGCCGGCCGCCGAGGTGGGCCCCCGGGTGGAGCACCGGATCGGCCGCCGCTGTGTCTTCGACCGCCCGGTGCCGATGCGGTACGAGTCGCTGGTGCACGAGGCCGCGCTGCGGATGCGGTACTGCGCGGACGAGGTCGTGCGCGAGCAGCTGGAGTTTCTGCACGAGGCCTCGTACTGGCCCGGGGTGACCCTGCGGATCGTCCCCTTCGCGGCGCAGATCACCGGCTCGGTGCACTCGGTGATGTACGCGGGGGCCACCGTGCCCCAGCTCGACACCGTGCAGATCGACAGCGCCTTCGGCAGCGGCTTCCTGGACGCGGAGGCGCTGCTCGCCCGCTACCGGGTGCTCTTCGAGGCGGTCGGGGCGAAGGCGCTCGACCCGGACGAGTCGCGTGCGGTGCTGCGCCGGATAGCTCGGGAACGGTGAGAACGGGCGCGATGGACGACCGGATCAACTGGCAGAAGTCGTCGTTCTCGGGGTCGGACGACAACCAGAACTGTGTGGAGCTGGCGGGCTCGGGCGGGGTGGTCAGGCTGCGGGAGAGCGAGGACCCCGAGCGGGTGCTGATCATTCCCGTGGACCGGCTCAGGGCGTTCCTTCTCGCGGTCAAGGCGGGGGAGTTCGACCATCTGACCCGGCCCGACTCCGGCCCGGTCTGACCCGACTCCGGCCCCGGCCCGGTCTGACCCGTCCCGACCCGACCCGACCCGGCCCGGCACGGTCGGTCGGGCGGGGTCCGGCCGGGTGTCCGTCGCCCCTGCCGCCTCTCCCGTCCCCACCGCCCCGGGGCTCCCGCCCGTGACCGCCGGAGACCCCTCCGCGCGCGATTCGGTGCAACGGTGTGACGTCCCACTGTTGCTCCCTGCTCTTCGTGGCGCTACGGTCGCTGTGCGTCGCCCTCACGGGCCGATCCCGGCACTTGCCCCAGAGACAGGAGGCGAGACATGCTCGCACCGTCCCACCTGGCGATATCCGAGGAACTCCCCACCTTCGTGGACGCGGGAACACCCCCCGCCCGGCCGGTCGGCCCGCCGCTGGTCCGCCCCGGCCTCCGGTACGAACTCCTCCTCCACCGGCCCTGCGCCGAGGACGAGAACGAGCGCAGCCCCGAACCCAGGGAGCTGTTCGTGCCCGAGAGCCCGCGCCGGGCGATCCATATGCTCCGGGACTCCGTGCGCGGCTGCGCCGGCCGGCTCGCCCCGCGCGACCGGCACGCCATCCTGGGCGCGCTCGACGACCACCGCGACAGCGGCCCGTCCGGCTATGTCCAGGCGGTCGCCGCGCTCCACCGGGGTCTGCCGGTCGGCTTCGCCTTCACCGCGCAGAACGGTGAGCACTACGAGTGGGCGGTCCGGCCGGTGCGCTTCCTCACGCTGGTGTGACCCGCGCGGGACCGGGGCGTACGCCCCACGGAGCCACGACGCGCGCCTGCCCCACCACCCCACCGTCGCACGGGCGCGGGGGGGGGGGGGGGGGGGCCCCCCCCCCCCCCCCCCCCCGCCCCCCCCCCCCCCCCCCCCACCCCCCCCCCCCCCCCCCCCCCCCCCCCCCCCCC
>NZ_JBEOYB010000080.1:0-32045 GCF_040296845.1 Streptomyces sp. NPDC001985 | reverse complement strand
GGCGACCCCAACGGGTCGCCGAGGCCGGCGTCGTGTTCGGGAAGGGTGCCGGGGCCCGGACGCTCGCGCCCCCTCCCGCCGGTCGACGGGCCGGACGCGCCCACCGTGTGTGTCACCGGCGGGCGCGTCACCGGCTGGTGCCCGGTGCGATCAGCGGACGGCGGACGGTGTCCGCGCCGGGGCCGCTGTCATGCCGTGATCGCCGCACTCACCGTCCGTTCCGCCTCCTTGAGCACCTCGGCCACGTGCCCGGGCCCCAGGAAGGATTCCGCGTAGACCTTGTAGACGTCCTCGGTTCCCGAGGGCCGCGCGGCGAACCAGGAGTTCTCGGTCGACACCTTCACCCCGCCGAGCGGCACACCGTTCCCCGGAGCGGCGGTGAGAACCGAGACGACGGCCTCCCCGGCGAGGAGGCCGTCCGCGGCCAGGGACTCGGGCGACAGCGCGGAGATGCTCGCGCGCTGCTCCGCGGTGGCGGGGAAGTCGACCCGGGTGTAGGCCGGCTCGCCGAAACGCCGCGTGAGAGCGCGGTAGTTCTCCGATGGGCTGCTTCCGGTCCTCGCGATGATCTCCGCCGCCAGCAGGGACGGCACCAGGCCGTCCTTGTCGGTCGTCCAGACCGAACCGTCCCGGCGCAGGAAGGAGGCGCCCGCTGACTCCTCCCCGGCCCAGCAGAGAGCGCCGGTGCTCAGACCGCCGACAAACCACTTGAAGCCAACCGGGACCTCCATCACCGGCCGGTTCATCTGCCGCGCGATCCGGTCGATGATGCCCGATGTCACCACGCTCTTGCCGATTCCGGCGCCGGCGGGCCACTGGTCACGGTGGGCGTGGAGGTACCAGACGGCGGCGGCGAGGAAGTGGTTCGGGGCCAGCAGGCCGGCGTCCGGGGTGATGATGCCGTGCCGATCGGCGTCGGCGTCGTTCGCCACGATGACGTCGTACCGGTCCCGCTGGGACACCGGGCCCGCCATCGTATGAGGAGAGGAGCAGTCCATCCGTATGCTGCCGTCCCAGTCCAGGGACAGGAACGGCCACCGGGGATCGACCACCGGATTCATCACGGTGAGATCGAGGCCGTAGTGCTCACCGATGCGGTCCCAGTAGGCGAGTGAGGCGCCACCGAGAGGGTCGGCGCCGATCCGTACCCCGGCCGCGCGCACGGCCTCCAGGTCGAGCACCGAGGCGAGGTCCTCGACATACCGTCCGAGGTAGTCGTGGGTGGCGACCGCCGGACCCCGGACGGCCCGTTCGAAGGGGGTGCGGCGCACTCCCGCGAGCCCTTGGGCGAGCAGTTCGTTGGCCCGGTCCTGAATCCAGGAGGTGGCGTCCGCCGCCGCCGGTCCCCCGTGCGGCTGGTTGTACTTGTAGCCGCCGTCGCCCGGCGGATTGTGCGAAGGGGTGATCACCACGCCATCCGCGAGCCCCGAACGCCGGTCCCGGTTGTGCGCGAGGATCGCGTGGGAGACAGCCGGGGTCGGCACGCACCGCGCCGCGCTGTCGACCACCGTGGTCACACCGTTGGCGGCGAAGACCTCGACCGCGGTTCTGCGGGCGGGTTCGGAGAGAGCGTGGGTGTCCGACCCGATGAACAGGGGTCCGGTGACGGAGCGCATGGCCCGGTAGTCGGCGACCGCCTGGCTGATGGCGGCCACATGATCCTCGTTGAAGCCGGTCCGCGACGCGGAGCCACGATGTCCATTGGTGCCGAAGGCGACCCGCTGGGACGGCTCGGCCGGATCAGGGCGCAACGCGTAGTAATCATCGGTCAGCTCCGCCGGATCGATCAGGTCCCCGGGCAGCGGTCGCGTACCCGCACGTGGGTGAAGCAACGCCATCTCCTTGATGTCATGGCACCGTCATCAGTCGCTCAGAGCGTTCCCCATCGGGTGTCATGCCATCTCCGGCGGGCCCGGTGATTCGGATGATCGGGTTCAGTACCGCCGCGGGACGGTGTTCCGACAGCGGACGGGAGGTCCGGGGGCCGGCGGGAGGGCCGGGAGCCCGGGGGGCCCGGCGGCGGGGCCGCCGACTCGCCGGAGCGGCACTCCACGTCCCGGGCACACCCTCCACGCGCCCCGGGGATCACCGGGGGATCACACCCCGGCCCAACGGCGGTGCGGCCCGTGCGCTCACCGCCGGCGGTCCCGGCGGGTGATCCGGACGTGCTGGTGAACAGCCGGACGGGCGGCACGCGGCGCCCGCGCGGGCAGCCGGGGTATCACGCGTGGTCCTCGGTGGCGGCATTGCCCGGCCAGGCGTGTGGATCTAGCTTTTCACGAGTCCCCATCGGAGAGCGGTGTTCCGGGTCGGCGCTGTGGCCGAAGCGGGAACCGGCGGACAACGGCGCGCGGGAAGGGACCACTTCGGCAGAGGGGGCACGGGCCGCGCGGTCGGAGCACCCACGGTGAGGAAGCCGGTCCGCCATGCCGTACCGCCGCTCCTCGCCCGTGCCCGGCGGGCCCCGGACCCCGCGCGCCACGGTGCGGTGGCACATCACCGCCGTCCCGGCACACGGGCCGACGGCGCGGAGCAGGCGGACACGGTCTCCGCCGCACCGCCCGTCCCCGCCCCCTCGCCTTCCCGCCTCGCGTCTGTCCCTCCTCCGCCGCCCGCACCGCCACGCCCGCCGAACCACCGACCCGCCGACCCGCCGACCCGCCGACCCGCCGACCCGCCTCGAAAGGAATCCCGTATGACCACGCCCTCGCCACCGAAGCCGGCCATGGACGTCGCCTCCGCCCGGATCGAGGTGCGCCGGGTGCGCCGTGCCTTCTACGGACCGGCGTTCGTGGCGGCGGTGGCCTATGTGGACCCGGGCAACTTCGCCACCAACTTCCAGGCGGGTGCCGGTTTCGGGTATCTGCTCGTGTGGGTGCTGGTGATGGCGAACGTCGTCGCCATGTTCATCCAGTACCTGTCGGCGAAGACCGGGCTGGCGACCGGGCGCGACCTGCCGACGCTGTGCGGGCGCCGGCTGCCGCGGCCGGTGGCCGGCGTTCTCTGGGTCCAGGCCGAACTGGTCGTCATGGCCACCGATCTGGCCGAGTTCGTGGGTGCGGCGATCGCTCTGAACCTGCTCTTCGGTGTGCCCCTGTTCCCGGCCGGACTGGCCACCGCCGTCATCAGCTTCGCCCTCCTCGCCCTGCACAGCCGGGGCTACCGGCCCTTCGAACTCGCCATCACCTTCTTCCTGGCGGTGATCGGGTTCGGATTCCTCTATCAGCTGGTGGCGGTGGGCGGGCCGGACAGCGCTCAGCTGGCCGCCGGCCTGGTGCCCTCGCTCGCGGGCACCGAGTCCCTCACCCTGGCCGTCGGCATCATCGGGGCCACCGTCATGCCGCACGTCATCTATCTGCACTCGGCCGTCACCGCCCAGCGGCGCCGGCCGGTGGGAGAACGCGCGACCCGGGCGGCGCTGCGTGCCCTGCGAACCGATTGCGCCGGGGGCCTGGGGCTGGCCGGGCTCATCAATCTGGCGATGCTCTGCGTCGCCGCGGTCCTCTTCCACGGTGCCGGCCAGGGCTTCGACGGCACCCTGTCGGCCGCGCACGACCATCTCGGCCGGCTGGTGGGCGGCCTGGCCGCACTGGCCTTCGCCGTGGCGCTGCTGGCCTCGGGGCTGTCCTCCTCGGGCGTGGGCACCTATGCCGGGCAGGTGGTCATGGACGGCTTCATCCGCCGCCGTCTGCCGCTTCTGCTGCGCCGCGGCCTGACCATGCTGCCCGCGCTGGCCGTGCTGGGCCTCGGTGTCCCCCCGGACGAGGCGTTGATCGCCTCCCAGGTGGTCCTCTCGTTCGGCATCCCCTTCGCCCTCGCCCCGCTGGTGTACTTCACCAGCCGCCCGGCCCTGATGGGCCCGCTGGTCAACCGGCGCGTCACCACGTGGACGGGGACGGTGATCTGTACGGCGCTGTCCGCGCTGAACCTGTATCTGCTCGTCCAGCTGCTCTTCGGCTGAGACGGAGCAGGGCCGCCGCGCGGGGCGGGCGCGGGGTGCCCTGGGCTGCGAAGCCGGACGAACCGGGTGGTGGCGCCGGCCGGCCGTGAGGCCCGTTCGCAGGGCGCCTTCCCGCCTCACCGGCTGGGGAGGCAGGATCGGTGAGCGGGGTCCGGTGCCGTGGATCGCGGGGCGATCTCAGGGCGATCTCAGGGCGGAGGAGGGAGCCCACGCGGAGCGCCGCCGACGGACGACAACGCGGCGGGGCGCGTACCAGGGCACGCGAGCCCGGCACGATCCGGAAGAGACGGCCTAGGCGTCGATGTCGGTCCCCCTGGAGACCTTCTCCCACGAGGCGAGCTCGGCCCGCACCGAGTCCAGGTGTCCCACGAGAAAGTCCACCGCGTCACCGCCGAGAGCCAGCCTCAGCGGGGTGTTCTCGGCCTCCAGGGCCATCCGGATCGCCTCCGCGGCCTTGGCGGGGTCCCCGGGCTGCGTACCGTCGCCGGTCCGCACCCGCTCCCTGGTGGCGCCGACCGTCTCCGCGTACGCCGGGTGCTCATCGGAGAAGTGGGCGGCGCCCTCGCCGAACAGATTGGTGCGGAACGCCCCGGGCTCCACGATCAGCACGGAGATCCCGAAGGGCGTCACCTCGTCGGCCAGGCCCTCGGACAACTGCTCCAGCGCCGCCTTCGTCGCGCTGTAGGCGGAGAACCCGGCGAAGGAGAGCTGTCCGCCGAAACTGCTGATGTTCACGATCGCCCCGCTCCCCCGTTCCCGCATCTGCGGCAGCAGCGCCCGGGTGAGCTGAGCCGGACCGAACACATGCAGCTCGAACAGGTCACGCAGCTCCCGGTCCGTGGTCTCCTCGAAGGCCCCGACCTGAGTGCGCCCCGCGTTGTTCACCAGGACGTCCACCCGGCCGTAGCGGGCCAGTACGTCGGCGGCCACGGAGTCGATCTCCTGGCCGTCGGTGACATCCAGACCGACGGCCTCCAAGCGGTCCGGATAGGCGGCGATCAGCCCCGCCAGCCGCTCCGGCCGGCGGGCCGTGCCGATCACCGTGTGGCCGGCGGCGAGCGCGTCCTCGGCGATGGCCCGCCCCAGGCCGCTCGTCGCGCCCGTGACGAACCAGACCTCGCGCCTCCCCGTCATCGTCTCTCCGTCCTCCTCGTCCAGCAGGCCGGCGGCCACCCGGCGCGGGTCCCGCCGGCGGATGACCTCCATCGCCCGAACCCAGGCCGTGTCCAAGTCCTGCTGTGACAGCCATGCGTCATGGATGTCCATGGGCGTCATCTCCGTTGCCTCGCCGCGGTCACGGCGGAGTTGAACTTCACACGGGCCGCCGGGAGGCCGTCCGTCCGGGCCGCCCCCTCGCGGGATGTGCCGCGGGCGACCGCGAGGGCGCGGTGGCCCAGCCGTCGACGGCCCCCGGCACCGTGCCGTCGGACGGGTGGCCGGAATGTCAGGGTCGGGCCGGAGGGCGGGACAGGACAGACGCCCGGGTGCCGCCGTCGGTGCCGCCGGGGAATGCGTCCTCGTCGCCCCGGGCCGCCCCGGACCGGGTCAGATCCTGGTCGTCCGCCGGTGCCGCGCGGGCGGAACAATCGTCTGCGCACGAGCCCGGAGTGTCCTGGCCCTCGGGGTGTGCTCGCGGCTCGCTCCTGGCTCAGGGCCTGTCGGTACGGGGCGCGGCGCGGGCCTCGGGTGAGTGGTCGTCACGGGTGCCCCGGGTCACATCCGCGTCGGCGGCGGCCGTCACCGACGCGGGACCGGCGCTCGTGGTCACCGTGGTCACCGTGGTCACGGCGCGGGCGGCCAACAGGCGCTTTGGTGTGCTCATCTCTTCTCCTGTCGGGTGCCGGTGGGCTGATCCGCCCGGGGAGGCCGCGTCCCTGGTGCCGACAGGATGGCCCGCACCGGGCGGCTCTGTCATGGGTTTCGCGTGGCATGTTCCTTGCGCCAGAGTGAACCCCGACGCACCCGCCGCGCGGGCGGGAAGGCGGTCAGCCCGAACGGGCCCGGCCAGTACGGCGCGTGCCCGTGCCACCCGCCCACGCCGGGCCAGGAAGGACGCGACGATGTCCCCGACGACCCCCTTGCCGCCCTCGTCCCCGCCGCTTCCCTCGGTTCTGTACTCCTCGGGCCACATCCCCGCGCGGGACCGCTTCGGTCACTGGCGCGAGCTGCTGAGCAGCACCCACGCGCCCATGGAGCTGCGCAGCGACCACTCCGACGACTTCCGGGCCCGGCAGCGGGTGATCAGGCTCGGGGAGGTGACGGTGTGGCCGGCCGCCTTTCCGTCCGTGGTCTTCCGCCGGCCCCAGAAGCTCATACGGCAGTCCGATCCGGAGACCTACCATCTGACCCTGATGCTGCGCGGCGGCGGAGTGGCCGAATGGCGCGACAAGACCCTGCGGGCGGGCCCCGGCACCTTCCACACCAGCGACTCCTCACGGCCGGTCGAGATCCGCTCCTTCGCGGAGCGGGACCGGATACTGATGATCGGGGTCGAGGTGCCCAAGGCCGTGCTGCCCCTGCCCCGGCGGCTCGCGGACCGCTCGGTGGGGCTGCCCATCCCGGACGACCGGGGCGTCGGGGATCTGCTGGCGCGCCTGCTGCGGCGGCTCGTGCGCAACCTTCCCGAGTACGGGCTCGCGGACGGACCGGGGCTCGGGGCGGTGATCGCCCACCTCGCGGCGACCGCGCTGGCCCAGGCGGTGGAGAACGACAGCGCGCTGCCGCAGCACACCCGCCGGGTCACGACCGCGCTGCGGATCAGGGCTTTCATCGAACAGAACCTGGGTGATCCGGGCCTCTCCCCCGCCGAGGTCGCCGCGGCGCACCACATCTCGACCAGTTACATGCACCGTGTGTTCCGGCACGAGGGTGTCACCGTGGGGACCCTGATCCGGCGGCAGCGGCTGGAACGCGCCCGTGCCGACCTCGGCGACCCGCGCCGGGCCGGCGAACCCATCCAGGCGATCGCCGCTCGCTGGTGCCTCACGGCATCCGAGTTCAGCCGGAGCGTCCGGGCCACCCAGGGAATGACACCCGGCGAGTACCGCCGGCTGGCCCTGCGCGCCGAGTCCGGCGACCGACCGCACCCCGGCGAGGGACGGAGCCCGCACTGAGTCCCCGATCCTGACTGTATTTTCAGTCAGGATCGGGGGAGAGTCGCAACGGGAGCGGCCCGCCCGTCCCGCGCGAAGGCGCGGGGGGCGCGAGGGGCGCGGATCAGCCCTGCCGCAGTGCGGAGAGTTCGGCGTCGACGGCTCCGAGCAGCAGGTCACGCGCGTGATGGAGCCTGACGCCGCCGCTGAGCCAGCGCATGCTCAACCCCTCCAGCAGGGCGGTCAGCCGCTCGGCCGACGAGGCGAGCGACGAGGCCGGCGCCATCGGCACGACCCGGCCCAGCAGGGCGGCGACCTCCTGCACCCAGTCCAGGGTGGCCCTGGCGAGATCCTCGCGCAGCACCTCGTCGAAGACGGCGCTCGCCCGCAGTTCGCCCCAGGCCGAGCTGTTCTCCCGTACCTCCGCGGTGTCCTGGAGCTCCAGCAGCAGGGCCCCCTCCAGCTCCTCCCGGGGGGTGAGGGGCGGATCGCCCGGGGCGCGGCCCGCCGTGTAGCGCTCGGCGCGGTCGCTGATGAACTCAAGGGTCTGCCGCAGCACGCCCGTGCGGTCCTTGAAGTGGTAGTAGATCAGCGCGGTGGAGACACCGGCCTCGGCCGCGAGTTCCTCCACGCGCAGCCCTCGGACCCCGCGCCGGGCGATCACCCGGGCGGCCGCTTCCAGGATCTGAGTGCTGCGAGACGCCATGATCGGCACTTTACCCGGGCGCCCGGCAGGCGGACCGACCCCCCGGACGACCCGGACGCCACGGGTTCCGGTCGGCGGGCCGAGCCGGACGGCTCACGACTCACGGCCCACGGCCCACGGCTCCAGGTTGACTGAATTTCCAGTCAGTGCCACAGTGTCGACACGGGAACGTACGGCTTACCCGGCATATCGGTTATTTCAGGGTGGAGCGCGCACCCTGATCGGAGGACCGCCGGCTCGCGCCGCGCCTCCCGTGCCCGCCCCGGCCGGATGTCCCGTCCCGCCGGCCCACGATCGGAGTCTCCCCGTGTTCAACCGTCCCACCGCTCGCCGGACCGCCCTCCGTGCCCTCACCGGACTCGGCGCCGCCGCTTTCGGCGCCGTGGCCTGCGGCCGCTCGGACAGTGGCACGCGCGCCACCGCGGTCGCGGACTCTCCCCGCCCGGCATCGGCGGGCGCGAAGCGCCGCCTCGGTGCCGAGTGGGAGAGCCACACCCGCACGTTCATGTCGTGGCCGGCCCTGACCTCGGTCTGGGAGGAGGACCTGCCCTATGTGCGCGAGGACATCGCGCGGATCGCGCGGGCCGTCGGCGAGTACGAGGCGGTCGTCATGATGGCCCGGCCCGCCCAGGTGAAGGCGGCCCAGCGGGCGTGCGGCTCACAGGTCGAGGTCATTCCGCTGGCCGTGGACGATCTCTGGGCCCGTGACACGGTCCCCGTCTTCGTCGAGGAGGCCGGCGAGGTGATCGGTGTCGACTTCAACTTCAACGGCTGGGGCGACAAGCAGGAGCACACCAACGACGCCCGGGTCGGCCGCGAGGTGCTGGAGCGGTACGGGATCACCCGGGACCGGGCCCCGCTGGTCTCCGAGGGCGGCTCCTTCGAACCGGACGGCGAGGGCACCCTGCTCATCACCGAGAGCTCCATCGTCAATGTCAACCGCAACCCGGGCAGAAGCCGGGACGCCATCGAGGCCGAGCTGAAGCGGACACTCGGCGTCGAGAAGGTGGTCTGGCTGGCGGGCGTGCGCGGCGAGGACATCACGGACGCCCATGTGGACAGCCTGGTGCGCTTCACCGAGCCCGGAGTGGTCCTGCTCGACCGCGCGCACCCCGGCACCCCGCCCGACTCCTGGTCGCGCTCGGCCGACCAGGCGGAGTCGGTCCTGTCGCGGGCGACGGACGCCCGGGGCAGGCGCTTCGAGATCATCGATCTCCCCCAGCCCGATCTGAGGAGGATCACCGGTGAGGGAGAGGACTTCCTGGCGAGCTACGCCAACTTCTACATCGCCAACGACGCGGTGTTCATGCCCCGGTTCGGCGACCGCAAGGCCGATGACCGCGCCCGCTCCCTCCTGGGGGAGCACTTCCCCGACCGGGACATCGTGCCGGTGGTGATCGACACGGTCGCCTCGGGCGGCGGCGGCATCCACTGCGCCACCCACGACCAGCCGGGCCGCCCCGCCGCGTGACACCGACGGCCAAACCGGGGCCGTACCGGGGCCGTACGGGGCTCCGCGCCCGCTTCGGCGCGGGCCCCGTGCCGTACGGCGGGTGAGGTGGCCCCGGCCCGCCGCCCCACGGCGCTCCCGCCCACTGGTACGGGCCCCCGTCCGCGCCGCCCCCTGCCACTCCCCGTCAGCCGGCGGGGGCGGTCCTCCGCGGGTGGATGACGACGGGCAGCTCGGCGTGGCCGTGGGAGATGAAGCTCGGCTTGGGGCGCAGCCGGTCCGGCGGCACGGCGAGGGCGAGATCCGGGAAGCGCTCGAAGAGCGCGCGCAGGGCGATCTCGCCTTCGAGACGGCCGAGGGCGGCTCCGAGGCAGAGGTGCGCACCGTGGCCGAAGGAGAAGTGGGTCTTGTCGCTCCGGGTCGTGTCGAAGTCGTCGGCGGTGGGGCCGTGCAGGTCCGGATGACGGTTGGCTGCGGCGTAGGAGGGCAGGATGGCCTCGCCCCGCCGGATGGTCACCCCGTGTTCGGGGAGGGGGATGTCCGCCGCGGCGAAGCGCATCGGCAGATGCGCGAGCGGGGCTTCGAGACGGAGTGACTCCTCGACCACGTCCTTCCACTCCACGCGTCCCGCACGGACATGGGCGAGCTGCGCGGGGTCGCCGAGGAGCGCGGCGATGGCGTGGTCCAGAAGATTGACGGTGGTTTCGAAGCCGGCGTTGACCACCAGCAGCAGGGTGTCCCTGAGTTCGGCCTCCGTCAGGGGCTCTCCGTCGCCTTCCGTGTCCCTGGCCGCGATGAGCGCCGAGGTGAGGTCGGGCCCGGGCTCGGCCCGCTTGGCGGCGATGAGGTCGGTGAGGAGCCCGTGGAGATCGCGGACCGCCGCGGTCGTCTCCTCGGGGCTGTGGCTGGTGGAGAAGACCACGTCGACGGTGCGGCGGAACCGGGGCCGGACGGGTCCGGGGAGGCCGGCGAGATGGCTGATGACCCGGATGGGGAGCGGGTAGGCGAAGTGTTCCCGCAGATCGACCGGCTCACCGGGCGGGGTTGCGGCGAGGTCGTCCAGCAGCTCCTCCACGAGCTGCTCGATCACCGGTGTCAGCGCGTTGATCCGGCGGGCGGCGAAGGCCGGTCCGATGGTGCGGCGCAGCCGTCGGTGCTCCTCGCCGTAGGCGGTGAACATGTTCTCCACCGCGACCCAGAGGGCGAGCGGCCAGATCCCGGCGATCTCCTTGGGGAAGGCGGGCCAGTGCCGCCGGGCGTCCTTGGAGACCCGGGGGTCCAGGAGCAGCCGGCGCAGCAGTGCCGGGTCGGTGACCGACCACGCCTCCACGCCGAGGGCGTCGACCCGGGTGAGGGGGCCCCGGGCACGGAGGGCGGCGTCCTCGCCATGGCGGTCGCTGCCGTGGGGATCGAGCACGAATGCGGCTTCTCGGGTCACGAGGTCTCCTCGGGGCAGGGCGCGGGGGAGCTTCGGGCCTGGGGACCCCATGCGGTTCCGGGCCGTTCCGTGGAAGCCCCCGGGGTCCGCCGCCCGCTCCATCCAGTACGGGAAATTCCGGCCGCTGTCCATGGCGCCACACCTCCCGGCACAGGCCGGGCACGGCGGTTCACCGCCGGCGGACCGGAGCGGGGAGTCTCGGCGGGCCGACGGCGCACCTGGGGCCCGTGTGCGGTACGCCCGTGTGCGGTACGCCCGTGTGCGGTACGCCCGTGTGCCCGGCGGGGAGCCACCGGCCTCGGGCCGCGCACGCCCGTCGCGGACCGCGCGGAGGGGGACGGGGCACGCGTCGCGGCAGGGGTCGCAGCGCCCGATCGTACGGTGCGCCGAGGGAGGCGGCGGGCCGTCCGGATTCCCTGCGGTCCACCCCGCCCGCCGCCCTGCCCGCCGGAGTTCCCGGCCGGCGGGAGCGGACCGCCTCGCGGACGGACCCGGCTCGTCGGCCGCGCGGACGCCCCCGGCGGGGGCACTGCGACCGCACGAACGGGCAGCCGGGCATGAACCGGCGCGGCACCAAGAGCCACTGTGCGCGGCCGGGCGGCGGGCGGGGGCTGAGGGGCGAGCGGAAGGAGGGGTCCGTATGAGCGCGCCGGCTGACGGCGAACGGGGCGGCCGGCTCTCCGGCGACGACGGCGGGGATCACGACGTCGCCTCTCTCCGCGGCCGGGTGGCCGCCGTGTGGGAGCGGCTGCTGCCGTACACCATCGCCGGCCCGCGAGCCCGCCGCACAGCACACGGCGCGGGTGCTCGTTCGCATGCGCGGCGGCCCGCGACTCCCGCACGCGCGCCGTGCAGGGCTGCGGGCGCGCGGCGGAAGGAGACATCGTGCTCACGGATCGTCACGAGGTCCGGCACGGACATAGCGGCAGGGATGTGCGGATGCGGCCTTCCTGGTAACAATCTTCCCCGGGCCCCGCGGTCCCCGCAGCGTCCGATGGTGCCGCGTGCGGACATCCGCGCTGCCCCTTGGGGCAGTCCGATGGCAGGGGGCGCGCTGGTGACGGCACCGCCGCGCGATCCCGCCACCGGGCACTTCCCCGCCCGGATGACCGCCAACGGTGCCGGCGGCCTTCACCGTCCGCGCCCTGCCGGGCCCTCGGGGATCATCCCGGGCTCGCGGGGGGCTCCTGGTGATCGCGTCCCTCCCGGCCGGAGAAGGACGCCGCCGTCACTGCGCGCGGACCGGGCAGATCCTCATCCACCGCCCGTTCCCCGCCCGGCGGTCCGCATCTCGCGGGACGGCCGGTCAGACGGCCGCCAGAGCCCCGTCCCCCGGTTCTACTGCTGGAAGTCCGCGTGCAGGGCGATGTCGCGGGAGAAGCGCGGGGTGATTCCGGTTCCGCCGCCGTTGAGCAGGAGACCGCCCTTGGCCGTGTGCCGACCGGAGGCGAGGAGGTCGGCGTCACCGTCGCGGTCCATGTCCAGGAGCCGGACGGCGTTGCCGAGGTAGTCGGACTGCTCGGGGTCTCCGGGGACGCTGACACTGGCGCGGGTGAACCACCGGGAGCGGATTCCGGAGAGCCTGTGCTGTCCGCCGTGCACCACATGCACGCCACCCGCCCGCTCGACGCCGTTGACCTTCGCTCCGGGAGCGCCCACGGCGAGGTCGGGGTAGCCGTCGCGGTTGACATCTCCGGCGGAGATCGAGGCCCCGAATCCCGCGTGGGACTGGCCGGCGATCCCGGGGGTGTCCGGGGTGATCCGGTAGGTGGAGGTCGGTCCGCCGGCTCCGCCGCGCCGGACCGCCACAGCACCGACACCCCTTCCGTACTCGATGTCGGTGACCGCGAGGTCGCCGTAGCCGTCCCGGTCGAAGTCCGCGATGACTCCGCTGTTCCAGTGGCCCCACTCCGGGGAGAACTCTCCGTACACCAGGGGCTTCCTCTCCGGTTTGATGGTGCTGCCGCCGCGCAGGAACCAGGCGCCGGCGGTACGGGCGTCATTGTCCGTGAGGCCGGAGCCAAGGGCGTAGAGGTCGGTGGCCCGGTCCTTGGTGACTTTCCCGGCGACCAGTCTCCCGATGGTGTTCAGGTCGTCGTGGTTCGGGCTGTGCCGGGTGACCTTACCGGTGCCCGGGCCCTCGGGGGTGAAGCCGCCCCGCTGGATGTGGACGCTGTGCTGGTCGGTGACGGCCAGGTCGGGTCTGCCGTCGCCGTCGAAGTCCCCGGCGGCGAGGCTGCCGCCGAAGTAGGAGCTGGGCGGGGACGGCCTGTAGGGCAGTTCGGTCGCCGTGGTGCCGAGTCCGGAGCGGGAGCCCCACATGATGAGGACCATGCCCCAGGCGTTGCCGGCCGGCTCAGCCGGGACGGGCTCGGACGGGTCGCTGACGGCGACGTCGGCGTATCCGTCGCTGTTGAAGTCCGCGGTCGCGAGACCGGTGCCGAACTGGTCGAACCTGACCGCCTCGCCGGGGATGCCCGGGCTGTTCTGGTCGAACGTGGCCGTCTCGCGGCCGGGGCCGTTGGCGGTCCCGTGGGTGACGGTGACCGTCCCCCGGACATGGTCCTGGGAGCGGAGGGTGCCGCCGGTGATGTAGTCCCGGAATCCGTCGCCGTTGACATCGTCGGTGACCCCGGCGGGTCCGGGCCGCTGCCCGGGTGCGGCGGGTGCGGCGTTGGCGGCGTTGGCGGTTTCCGCGGTGAGACCGAGGAGCCCGCCGGTGAGGGCGGCGGCGGTGGCCGTCGCGATGAGGAGCCGGGCGTTCTGGCGTCGGAGCATACGGGACCTCCTGCGAAGTGCGGCGCCGTCGCGGTGCCGCGCCGGCCGGGGCCCACCGGACGGCTGCCACCGTGACCGGAGGGGACACCGAGGAGACTCACCGAGGTGATCAAGGGTTGTACGCGATGAGGGCGGCACCCGGGATCATGCCTCCGCCACACCCGGTCCGCGACCGACGCCCCGGCCGCCCTCCTCATCCAGCCGCAACCGGCACGGGGATGTCCGGTCCCCCGGTTGGCCCCTGCCGCAGCCGCGCGCACTGAGCACGCGGAGCACGCTGGCGCTGCCGCCCGCCGTGGGGAGTGCCGTCAGGTCGGGCCGTCAGGCCGGGCCGTCAGGCCGGGATGACATCTACTCGGCCCTGCTGATACCCATCGCCTGTTCCACCATCTCGTCGCTGAGACTCGGGGTCGCCAGTGGAGGATCGCCGGGGCGCCGGCGAAGACCGTTGAGGAGGATTTCGAGGTAGCGCCGCCAGGTGTCCGGCTGCTGGCCGCTGGTGAACTGGGCGGCGGCGTGGACCATGTGCTGGATGACGGGGATGTCGGCGGGAGTCACCTCGGGACGGAGATCCCCGCTCTCCCGGGCCCGGCGGATCAGGGCCTGGAGCAGGGGCAGCATGCCGTCGCGCGCCGAGTCGATGGGGGCGGAGGTGTGCGCGCCCAGCATGAGCACTTCGTACAGGCCACGGTTCTCGGCGAGGTCGGCCGCCATCTCCACCAGGAAGTCGACGAGACCCTGCCAGGCGTCGGGGTGGGCGAGGGCCCTGTCGGCCGCCTCCTGGCGTATCCGGAGGTCCTGGGCGAACAGGGCCTGGATCAGGGCTTCCTTGGTGGGGAAGCGGCGATAGACGGTCCCGACGCCGACTCCCGCGTGGCGGGCCACGCCGTCGAGCGTGACGCCCAGCCCCTGCTGGCCGAAGACCTCGCGTGCCGCGTGGAGGATGCGCTCGCGGTTGAGGGCGGCGTCTCGGCGCAGGGGGCGACCGCCCTCCATCGGATCGCTCTGCCGGGAACTCTCCGTCATGCGGCACAGGATAGTCCCGTTGATCCCGTCCGGTCCCCGACGCCCCCCGCTGTGACGAGATCCCGGACCGGTGCGGCGGAGCGCTCCCCGGGCGACACCCCTTCAACGCCGCGCCTCCGGGGCGGAGTTGCTGGCACTCCGGACCCGGCGGTGCTACGGTCAATAACTGGAGATACCTTCTCCACTTACTGAAGGGGCTGCTATGGCTGCCGCGCATCGCGGGTTAGGCATGATCGCCGGGATCACACTTCTCGGCCTGGGCGTGACGGCCTGCTCGTCCGCCGGACCCGTGACATCCACCGAGACCCTGGAGATCGCGGCCGTGACCAGGACGGCCGACTGCCCGAAGCCCCCCGCCCCCGGCGGGCCACCCGGAGGCAGCGTTCCGATCGCGAAGACGGTGAAGCCGACCAGTACGCGATCCAGCACGGTCATCGTTCCGGACGGACCACAGATCCGCTGCGGGAAAGAACAGGTGACCATGCGTCAGGACATCGTGTACGCGTCACCCGTCGTCGGCGGCGTGCGGCACGACCTGCGGCTGGATCTGCAGATCCCGCGGACGAAGGGCCCGAAGCCCCTGGTGGTCTACATCACCGGCGGCGGGTTCCAGATGGCGGACAAGACGAACAACCTCAACCAGCGCACCTATGTGGCCGAACAGGGTTACGCCGTGGCCAGTATCGAGTACCGCACCACCAGGACCGGCTCCACCTACCGGGACGGCGTCGCGGATGTGAAGTCGGCGATCCGCTATCTGCGCGCCCACGCGGACGAGCTGGGAATCGACACCGGCAGGGTGGCGGTCTGGGGCCAGTCGGCCGGCGGCTATCTGGCGGCCATGACCGGCGCGACCAACGGCAGGGAGCAGTTCGAACAGGGCGACAACCTCGACCGGAGCAGCGACGTCCAGGCCGTTGTCGACCAGTTCGGCACCCATGACCTCGCCAGGACCGCCGACGACTTCGACGCGGAGACCAGGGCCCTGTACATGGCGCCCAACAGCTCCATCAACGCCTACGTCTTCGGGCCGAACTCGAACAGGACGGTTCTGACGGACCGCGCCGCGAACCGGGCGGCCAACCCCGCCACCTACCTCAGCCGGTCGTCGGCACCCTTCGTTCTGCTTCACGGCGACAGCGACCGCATCATCTCGCCCAGTCAGTCACTGATCCTTCTCGACGCCCTCAAGGCGAAGCGGGTGCCGGGCACGCGCTATGTCATCAAGGGAGCCGACCATGGCGACCTGGCCTTCCTCGGTGATCCCGAGGCCGGAAAGAAGTGGACCACCCAGAAGGTGATGGGCACGATCACCCGATTCCTGGACAGGGAACTCCGGAACCGACGGTGAACCACCGGTTCCCGGCACGCGGTGCGCGGGGCGGGGGGCGGGGGGCGAAGCTGCCCCCGGAGCCCCGGCGAGGCGGCGGCGGACCGGGGCATGCGCCATGCGCCACCCGGCGCCCGCCCGCGAGGAGTGGTCCCCAGGAACAGCGGAAAGGCGGTACCGGATTTCTCCGATACCACCTGCGACCCCTTGACCCCCAGAAGTGAGGGTCAAGGGTATGCGGACAGCCCTGAGGGCTCATCGATCTGCGATCGCCGGATGGCCCGGGACGGCGGAGGCCGCCTTCGACAGCGAGGCATTGGTCAGTTCATGCCGGCGCACCATGCCAGGCTCCTGCCCGGAGCAGCGGCAGATCCACCCTCAGGATGCGGGCTCCGGTCCTGACGCCGGGGCGATCAGCGAGACGAGCCGGTCCACCTGGGCGGCGTGCCCGTGCCCCCCGCCCCGGTGCGCGACAGAGCGCGCCTCGACGCCAGAACGGTGGGGCTGGGGACCAGTGCTCCGGCCGCACCTGACGCACCCCGAGATCGCCATCGTCTGGGCGGACTCCAGCTGCGCCGGGAAGCTTCGCGGCGATGCCGGCCGATAGGGACCAGGCCATCACCGCGGGGGCCGAGAACCGCGTCACCAACGTCGTCCGACGTCTCACCGGTCGGCCCGCAGGGGCTCTTTCCGTACCCTCCTCGAAAGGGTGCCGTCAGCCGGTGAAGGCGGTCTCCGCCCCGGCACAGGGCTCCGGGTCCCCGCCACGCCACCGACCTGGTCAGCATGGGCCGGCGAGTCTACGTCCGCGCAGCCCACCGCTCCGGGGAGCAGCGCGTGGGCAGTCAAACGACTGAGCTGCGCCTCGCGTTCGATCGGCGGTCGGCTGACGGATGTGGCCGAAAGGCCCGTTCTGGAGACTGAAGGCACGACAGACCCGCCACGGCCCCACCGAAGAGAAGACACTCGTGTCCGAGAATCAGAACGAACTCACCATCGAGAACTGCGCGGTCGTCCTCATCGACCACCAGCCGGCCGTCGCGCTGATGACCACACCGCGCTCGCAGACCGAGCTGATCAGCAATGTGACCGCGCTGGCCAAGGCCGCCCGCATCCTCGGCGTGCCCACCGTCCTCACCACGGTCGGAGCGAGGGGCGGCCCGCTGGTCGACCCGATCTTCAAGGAACTCGCCGAGGTCTTCCCGGACGTCGAGCCCATCGACCGGGTCTCCACGAACTCCTGGTCGGACCCCGGGCTGCGCGCGGCGGTCGAGGCCACCGGGCGCCGGAAGCTGGTGATGGCGGGCCTGTCCACCGACGTCTGTCTCGCGCAGGCCGTCCTGGGCGCGCTGAAGGCCGGGTACGAGGTGTACTTCGTGACCGACTGCTCCGCGGGCGTCAGCCCGGAGGCGCACGAGGACGCCAAGACACGGCTCTCGATGGCCGGCGCCAGGCCGATCAACTGGGCCGCGGTGGTCTCCGAGTGGACCCCGGACTACACCTCCCCGGAGCGGGTGGCGGTCACCGACGTCCTGGCACGGCACGGCGGAACGGCCGCACACTACACCGACTTCTTCGTCGCGCAGGTCTCCGCCGGTGTCGTGAAGACGCCCGACTTCCTGACGTGACCGAGGGCCGCCCCGCGCGGAGTGCTACCCGCCGATGGCCAGTGCGGTCAGCGCATCGCGCAGGGCGGCCCGCGTGGTGATCCCGAGTTTCGGGTAGACCTGGTACAGATGGGCGCCGACGGTCCGGTGGGACAGATGGAGGCGCTCGCCGATCTGCTTGTTGGTCAGGCCGGACGCCGCCAGTCGCGCGATCTCCAGCTCCTGCGGGGTGAGCAGCGACCGGGCGGCCTGTGGCCGGGCCGGCCGGCCGGCCGCGCGCAGCTCCTTGCGGGCCCGCTCCGCCCAGGGAACGGCGCCGAGCCGGTCGAAGGCGTCCGCGGCGATGGCCAGTGGTTCGCGCGCCTCGCCCTTCGCCCCCGTACGCCGTAACCGCTCTCCGAACGCCAGCCGGATCCGGGCCGCTTCGAACGCCCAGCGGTCCGCGCCCGGCGCCGCCAGCGCCTGCCGGAAGTGGGCGATCGCCTCGTCGTCCGGTGCGCACAGGCCGGCCGCACCCGACACGAGCATCGCGTAACGGTCGGACAGCCGGTCGATCCCCAGCTCCCGCAGCGCTCGTACGTGAGCGGCGGCCTCGGTGTCGCGGCCCGTGTGAACCGCTGCCTCGACCAGGTCGTACGCGCCCCACAGCGCGTGCGCCCTGTAGGGGGCCAGGGTCCCGGCCGGGGTGAGCGCGGTCGCGTGGCGGTAGGCGGCCGCGTAGTCGCCGCCGCCCAGGCAGACCAGCGTACGCGCCTGGTGGGCGAAGGCCGCCGCCCCGCCGACGCCGCGGCGCGCGGCCCAGCTCAGCATCCGGCCGGCGAGGGCGTCACCGGCCTCCGTCTCGCCGCGCGCGCCGTGCAGCAGCACCTGGTTGTACTGGAAGTACCACGAGAAGAAGGGGTACCCGGTCTCGCAGAGCGCCGCCCCCTCGGTGACCAGTTGCTGTCCCTCCTCCCACGCGCCGCTCAGGAAGTCCTCCATGCACAGGTGCATCAGGGCACCGAGATGGCGGCGCACCGGGCCGGCGCCCTGGCGGCCGGATCTCACCAGTGCCCACAGCCGGTCCTTCAGCTCGCCGACCCGGTCGAGGTAGACGGTCGCCGTCGCGCCGCGTACGAGCACGGTCGGGTCCGGGGTACGGCGCAGGAGCTCGCGGACCCCGTCGAGGCCGGCCAGGGCCTGGGCGCCGGTGCGCGCCGGGTCGGGGAACGTCCGCGCGGCCAGCGCCAGCACCGGCGGCGGAGCGGGGGTCAGCCGGCCCACGATGTCGGTGAACGGGGCCCACAGCTCGGCCCGGCCGCTCCACCAGCAGACCAGTTGGAGGGTGTGCAGCGCGTCGATCAGAGCGGGGTCGCCGGCGTCGTAGGCGGGTCCTGCCGCCTCGATCGCGCCGGTCAGCAGCCGGTGCGCGGTGGTGAGATCGGCCTCGGTGTTCACCAGGATGTACACCGCAGCCGCGGCGGCGTGCAGGGCGCCGCTGCCTCCGGCATCCGCGCTCTGCGACCTGCGCAGCAGCTCCGAGGCGTGGGCGACGTCCCCGTTCGCCTCGGCCCCGAGGTACGCGGCCTCGGCCAGCCGTCGTCCGCGGTCGCCGGTGTCCGGGCTCAGATCGGCGGCGCGGACGAGGCAGCGGACGGCGCCGGCCGCGTCGCCGCGCCGTACCGCCGCGTGCCCGGCGTCCTGAAGCAGCCGCGCCACCTCCTCGTCCGGCGCGATCGCGGCTTCGGCCAGATGCCAGGCCAGGCGTTCGGGCCGGTCCGCCACCGCGGAGGCCAGGGCCTGGTGGGCGGCGTGGCGTTCGGGCAGGGTGGCGGTCTCGACGGCCGCGGAGCGGATGAGCGGGTGCCGGAACGTCAGACGTCGCGTGGCGGAGTCGATCCGTACGAGACGGGCGTGCTCGACGGCGGTCAGCGCGGACAGCGCGGACGCGTCCTGCCCGGCGGCGGAGCGCAGGACAGCGAGATCGCCGGTGCCGTCCAGGGCGGCGAGCAGCAGCACGCGGCGACCGGCCTCCGGCAGGGCGCCGACGCGTCCGGCGAACAGATGCCGCAGCCGCTCGCCCAGCGGCAGCAGCTCCGGCAGCTCCTCCTTCGCGGCCCGCTGTGCTCCCGTCAGCTCCGCCGACAGCTCCAGCAGGGCCAGCGGGTTGCCGCGGGACTCGGCGACCACCCGCGCCCTGACCCTGGCCGCCATGGCCGGGTCGCGGGCGGCGAGCAACAGGTGCGCCGAGTCGTCGTCCAGTGGCCCCAGTTCGTACTCCGCGAGGCCGCCGTGGTCGAAGACGCTCGCCAGACCGGTCCGCGAGCTGGAGAGGAAGGAGACCCGGCTGCCGTGGAGGCGGCGGGAGAGGACCCCGAGGACCACGGCGCTGGCCCGGTCCAGCCACGGCAGGTCATCAACGATCAGGAGCAGCGGCGCCGCGGCGGTGGCCTGCCGCAGCAGGGCCAGGGTGGAGTTGACCAGCAGCAGCCGGTCCGGTGCCGGGCCGGTGCTGAAGCCGAGGGCGACCGAGAGGGCTTCTCGGTACGCGGACGGCAGCCGCTCGGCTTCGTCCAGGACGGGCGTCAGGATCTGGTGCAGCCCGGCGAACGGGATGTCCGCCTCGAACTCCACGCCGTCGGCGCACAGCACCCGCGTACCGGCCTGAGCCACCGCGTCGGCCACCGCGTCGAGCAGCGTCGTCTTGCCGACGCCGGCCTCCCCGACCACGTGCAGCCCCCGGCTGTGGCCGGACCCGGTCCCGAAGAACTCGCACACCCGCCGCACGTCCTGGATCCGGCCGACGATCTGCGATCCCCGGCTCCACGACCCGCTGCCGTTCATCACCCTTGTCCTCCTTCTCGCCCGGCGGCGCCCGCCGCCGGCTTCCGCCCGGGTGCGGTGAGCCGCCCCGGCCGCACTGGCCAGGGTGCCCGGCTGTGCCCGGCCTCGCACCAGTGGAGTCCCTGGCCCCCGGGTCCGCTCGGCGCATCCGGGCCGATCGCAGTCGGATGACCGATGTCACCCCCGCCGGGGGACGGACAAGCTGGACGCGCGGCGGGGGCCCCTGCGCGCACCCGTACCCATTCCCGCTCTCGCTCTCGTTCCCGTTCCCGTTCCCGTTCCCGTTCCCGTACGACTGGACCTCTGCCCGAGGGATCGCCATGCCCTACATCACGATCAGCCATGCGAACAGCGCCGTGGTCGACCTCTGCTACGAGAACCAAGGGAGAGGACAGCTCGCGGTCCTGATCCACGGCTACCCGCTCGACGGCCGCAGCTGGGACAGGCAGGTCCCGGCGCTGCTGGCCGCCGGCTACCGGGTGATCACCTACGACCGCCGGGGCTTCGGACGCTCCTCGCACCCGGTGGACGGCTACGACTACGACACCTTCGCGGCCGACCTCGACTCCGTCCTGGTCCGCCTGGACCTGACCGAAGCCGTTCTGGTCGGCCATGCGACGGGCACGGGCGAGATCGCGCGCTACCTGGGCACCCACGGCTCGGCGCGGGTGGCGAAGGCGGTCTTCGTGGCCGCACTGCCCCCGTTCCTCCTGCGGACCGACCGGACACCGTACGGCGTCCAGCTGTCGTACTTCGACGCACTGATCGCCAGGGCCCGCCAGGACCGGCACGCGTACCTCGCGGAGCTGTGCCACATCCTGCTCGACGGCGACGAGCACCCCGCCGTGCCGCCCGACCCCAGGACCCGGGCCAGGCTCCGGGAGATGGCCGCCGCCGCCTCTCCGCGGGCCTGCGCGGCGGTGATCCCGACCTGGATCACCGACTTCCGCGCCGACATCGCCGCGATCGACGTGCCGGTGCTGATCGTCCACGGCACCCGCGACCTGTTCCTGCCGATCGACGCGACCGCGAGGCAGTTGCGCGGACTCCTGCCACGGGTGTCCTGCGCAGAGGTCGCGGGCGCGCCGCACGGGTTGCTGTGGACACATGCCGAGGAGGTCAACCGAATCGTGTTGGCATTCCTGGCACGCTGAACCGGTGCGCGCCGGGGACGCGGACGGCAAGGACCCCGCCTGACCTGGGCAGGACAGGCTGGGAGCACCCTTGCGCGCTGGGGATCGGTCTCGTGGGGCGGAGCCCCGGTCAAGCCCTGTGCGGTGGCGCTTCAGTCCATGGGGCGGGTACTCCCGTTCCGGGGGGAACGCATCCAATCGGGGCCGACATCGGCGAGCCGGTGTCCCTGGGGGTAGGTGGCGAGGGCGAGCCGGTGGGGACGGTGGTCCGGACGGGGCGGGAGCCGGCGGAGGAGGCGGCCGCGCAGCCGGAGGACTGCTGTCGCGAGCCGCCGGTCGCGCGGGGTGGGGCGGGGCAGGCCCGTGGCGTCCAGGATCCGCTCGTCGAGCAGGGCCAGGGAGAGCCGGCGCACCGTGCTCCGCAAGGGGCGGCGGAGAGGGGCGGGGAGCATGTCGGCGGCGATGTCCACGGATGCCGCGGCCAGCCGGCGGCTGCTCTGGGTGGCGGCGAAGTGCTCCTCCTCGTAGGACCGGGCGAAGGCGCCGAACGCGCCGAAGGTCCCGGGGACATCGGTGACGCCCATCACGTGGGCGAGCCGTCGCCCGTACGCGGCGAGGGCGTCCTTCTCGTGGCCGGTGAGGGGGCGCCAGCCGAAGCGGTCGATCCATTGCGCCGGAACGGTGACATACAGGGCGATGATGTAGAGGTGGTCGCCGTTGCCGATGGTGTAGCGGTGGTGCATCCGGTTCATCCGCCGCAGATAGGCGCGTCCCTCGTCGGTCTCCAGACCGAGACGGCCGATCTCGAAGAGGATGAGGAGGGTGTCGTCGGCCCTCTTCTGGGTGTGGTGGCAGATCTCCCCGGTGCGGTGGAGCAGGGTCGCGATGGACGGGATGCCGAAGGTGCGGAAGAAAGCGAGCGAGGCGGACTGCCAGAAGTCCCACGGGAACTCATAGGCGGTGATCAGCCGCCAGATCCGCTCGTACTCCGTCTCCGGGTCCAGTGCGAGGATGTCGCGCAGCCGGTCGTAGCGGCGGCCGGGAGGCGGGGACACCGTCATACCCCGGTCGGGGGGCGGGGACACCGTCATGCCGCCGCCCCCTTGCCGTGGCCCGTCCCACTGCCCTGAGCCTGTCCGCCCTGGTCCGTGCCGGGGGTTCCGGGGACCTGGTAGCGCACCGTCTCCCGGCACCAGTCGTAGTGGCCGCGCATCCAGATCCGCAGGACATCCAGGCAGGCATGCGTGCCCGGGGACGCGTGGGGGCGTGTCCGGGCCTCCAGGCGGAGGAACGCCCGCATGGTGCTGTCGTGGGTGCGCACCGCCTTCTCGGTGGCCTCCTCGCCGGTCAGGCCCTTCTCGGTGCGGAGCAGCGAGGGGAGGTTCGCCACCGGGCGCCCGACGTGCGCCTCGCGGGTCGCGGAGTGGATGTCGTTGCACCAGGCCATCTGGTAGGCGGCCAGGGTGGACAGCCGGCGCAGGCTGGGGCGGGCCCGTTCCCCGGCGGACACCGGGCAGTGGGTGACGATCTCCGCGAGGGTGACATAGGGGAGTGAGGCGATGTTGTGCAGGCGGTTGACCCGGTAGCCGGGCAGGGTCGGTCCGTTGCCCCGCTGCCGGGTGAGCGGCTCATACAGATAGCTGAAGAACCACAGGATCATCTGGGTGCGGAAGCGGTCGAACTGCTCCGGGGTGGCGATGCTCCGGGTCCGCAGGACCAGGTCGGCGGCCGTGTCGAGCCGGTGCGAGCCATCGGGGTCGTACGGGCGGGGAAGGTCCGACGGTTCCCCCTCGGCCGAGAGGACCGACACAAAGGAGCGGTGTCCGACCCGGTCAGTACCGGCGGGCCGGGCCCAGGATCCGAGGGTCCCGGGAGACCCTCTGCGACGGACGCCGCCGAGCCCACCGCGGACCCTTCCGGGTCCTGCCCTAGCTGGGGTCGGGCAGCAGCTCCGTGGCATAGCGTTCCATCAGCTCCGTCGGCGGCTGCGCGATGCTGGCGTCCCGGATCGGCGGGGCCACCCCCGGCTCGGCCGGCGTGGCACTGGCGAGGAGGAGTTCCTCGATCCCGCCCGGGGTGAAGAAGAAGATCATCTTGACTGCGTGGTGACCACGGTTGCGGAAGCGGTGCCGCGTGCCGCGCGGGACGAAGAAGAATCCCCCGGCACCGGCGGTCACGGTCTCGTCGCCGTTGAGGAACTCCAGCTCCCCGGAGATCACGTAGAACGCCTCGTCGTGATCGTTGTGGACGTGCGGTCCGGGTCCGCCCCCGGGCGGCACCGTGGCCTCCAGGAACGTCAGCGACCCGTTGGTCTCCCGGGCGCCGACCTTGAGGGTGTAGGTGTCGGCGAACACCCAGGAGGTCTCACCTTCCCCGGCGGGCACGCGGATCGCGCTCCGCTTGGTGTACCGGGGGTCCGTCGCGCAGGGATCGATCAGGCTCATGACTCTCCTCGTTGCCGAGCAGTGGTGTCGAGCAGAAGTTTCCTAACGATCGCTAGTAAACCATTTCGCACCCGTCGCGACATGTCAACCCGGCCCCAGTAGGCTGCGAGTGAAACCGCTTCGAACGGGTAGCCGAGTCGCCCTGCGGGCGAGGGAAGGAGGGAAGGCCCATGCCGGGTGGCCGACCTCGCGGCTACGATCCCGAGGCGGCGCTGAACGCCGCCATGCTGACCTTCTGGGCCCAGGGCTACGAGGGCACCGCGATGTCCGACCTCACGACGGCGATGGGGATGAGCGCCCCCAGCGTCTACGCGGCGTTCGGGGACAAGGAGACCCTCTTCCGCAAGGCCGTCGGACGCTACATGGCCGGCCCGGGTGACTACCTGCGGGTCGCCCTCGGCCAGCGGACGGCCGAGGCACTGGCCCGCACCTTCCTGTACTCCGCCGTGGAGGCCGTCGCCGGCGACCACACCCCGCACGGCTGCCTGATCGTGCAGAGCGCACTCGCCGTGAACCCCCGCTCGGCCTCGGTGCAGAGGTATCTGACCGGCCTCCGGGAAGACGGAGTCCAGATCCTGGCCGACCGCCTCCGGTCCTTCCCCGGCACCGACGGCCTGCCGCCCGGCGCCGATCCCGTGACCCTCGGGCGGCTCCTGGTCACCGTCGTCCAGGGCCTCGCCGTCCAGGCCGCCTCAGGCGCGGGGCGCGACGCGCTCCGTACCGTCGCCGACCAGATGATGCTCTGCTGGCCCCGAAGAGCGGAGTGACCCGCGGCCTGGCCGCCGGGGACGCCCTCTCCTCCCTACAGCAAGAACCCCGCTCTCCGTTCCCGGGGGCTGGGGCTGGACGCGGTGCGGGGATTCGGGTGGGTCCGGTGAGCGCTGCCGCGGCGAGGACGCGTGCGCTGGTGGCGACCGGGCATCCGCTTCAGCGCGCGGGGGCCTGGGCTGTTGCCGTGCACGCCGGATGCCAGAGCCCGTCCGGGGTCGCGGATGCGGAACTCGATGCCGTTGCCGTCCGGCTGGTGGCTGACGTGACCGCTGCGGCGTCGGCCTCGAAGGAGAGTGCCGCGTATGACTGGTGGAAGGTCCTCTTCGCGTTGTACCCCAATTCCAAGGCGCCGCACAGTAAGCGTCCGAAGGATCAGGGAGCGCTGCGTCGGAGCATCGCGGAACTGTTCGCGCGTCCGCCCTTCGAGCGGGACCGGGGTGCGGGCCATGGCCGCGATCGGCGATACGGGCTCCGCCCGGGTGTCGTCGGGTGGGGCCGCTGTCGCACGTGTCGCAGCGTGTGCAGCCGGAACGGTTCCCATGCGGCGCGGGGATTCGGCTCCCCCACCGTCCGGCCCGGGACACGGGAGAGGCCCGGCTCCCGCCGATGAGGGCGGGGGCCGGGCCCCGGGGTCCGGTCAGTGGCCGCGCGGGAAGCAGATGGCGGCCGGGTTCACGGCCGGGCCTCTCGCCTGCCGCGGGGAACAGGCCGGGAGACCGCGGCGCGATTCCCGCGACGGCCGGTCGGGCCGGTCAGCAGTTGCGGACCCAGTGGACCCAGCTCCAGTCCGCGTTGGGGTCGACGCTGTAGGCGCCCGGCGACGTCCAGCGGACCACGCCGTCACTGCTCTTGAACCTCGCCCGTGTGCCCGTGGTCTGGTTGTTGATCCACGAGCCGCGCGTGACCCACGGAATCCGGTAGTCGGCGCAGCGGACCATGTCGATGGTGTTTCCCACGTAGTTCCTTTCCTTGTACGCGCACATGTGGCCATAGCCGCAGGAGGCGGCCGCGCGGGCGGACCCGGGCTGTGTCAGATCGCGGGCGTACTTCTCACCGGGGACGGCGAGAGTCATGGTCGCCCCGCCGAGGTCGATCTTGTTGGGCGCCACCTGGGTGCCCCCCGTCCGGGACACGTTGGCATCGGCCTCGGCCTGAAGAGCCCTGGCCTGGACAGCCGTCAGTCCCAGGCTCCGCGACTGGGACATGAAGTCCGAGGCGCTGCGGGAGGCGCCGGATGCGCCGCCCGCAGTGATCGCCGAAGACCCGCCCGTCGGTCCGGGCTGCGTGGCGGCGGCGGTGGTGGTCGGGGTCAGGGTCGCGGCGATTGCGGTGAAAGCCGCGAGGCCGGTGGCCAGTTTCATCTTCACGGGATCTCCCATCGGTGTTCCGAGGTGCTTCCTTGCGTGTTCCCGTCGCTCCCCTGTGGCGACGGGAACACGCGATCGGGCGGTGCGGGGGTTGTGCCGCGGCCCGGTTCTCCGGGCGCTCCGTCCGATGGCGGAGGGAACGTGGCCGGAGGCGGGCCGCACACCCTGTTTCTACGCAGGTGCGGTTGTCAGGCGCCGGTGATGACGGCGCCGAACAACAAACACTGAACAACGCGGATGCCGCCGCACCCATCCGGCGCGGCCCTCCTGGAACCGGCGCCGCGCCGTTCTCGGACACGGGTGGACATGGGGGGCGAGGTGTCTCGCCCCGGCCCCGCGGGTGACCGCGAGGGGCCGGACGCGCTGTCCGCCGCGGACGAGTCGTCAACCCGGCGCCGTACGGATACCCCGGGTGGTGCACAGATCCGCCGGCCCTCACAGGGATCAGCGGCGATCCGCTATGAGTGCCTCATGAACCGCTTGTTCGTGTACGACGGCGCGCGATGGCCAAGGGGTGCTCATGCCACGGGGTGAACGTCCGCTGGACGAGGGAGAGAGCCCAGCGCTGGCGCTGGCCGCCGGGCTGCGGGCGCTGCGCCTTCAGGCCGGGACACCGCCGTACCGGGAACTGGCCCGACGCGCGCACTACTCCGCGGCGACCCTCTCGGAGGCGGCCGGGGGCCGCAGACTGCCCAGTCTGGCGGTGACGTTGGCCTACGTCCGGGCGTGCGGCGGAGACCCCGCGCTGTGGGAGAGGCGTTGGCACGCGGCGGCCGCCGCCCTCGCCGCCGCCGGCGGACAACCGGCCGAACCGGACCGCCCTGAGGAGGGCAGGCCGCCCTACGTGGGCCTGGCCGCCTTTCAGCCGCAGGACGCCGATCTGTTCCACGGCCGCGGCCGCCTGGCGGAGGAGCTGATGCGGCGGCTGGAGACCAGTCACTTTCTCGCGGTCTTCGGAGCATCCGGGTCCGGAAAGTCCTCGCTGGTCAGGGCAGGAGTGCTGGCGCGCTGGCGCGCCGGGGGTCCGCACCGGCCGAGTGTGCTGTTCACACCCGGGGAGCATCCTGTCGAGGAGTGCGCCATCGCACTCGCCTCGGCCGGCCACCCCTGCCGGGACGGCGAGCTGCTCGCGGACCTGCGGTCCGATGAGAGGGCGCTGCACCGTGCGGTGCGCCGGTTGGTGGCCGACGGCCCGCCTGAAACCGAGTGCCTGCTCGTCGTGGATCAGTTCGAAGAGGTCTTCACGCTGTGTCAGGACCAGGGCGAGCGCTCCCTCTTCGTGCGGAGTCTGGTCACCGCGGCACAGGCACACGGCAGCCGCTGCCGGGTGGTGCTGAGCGTACGCGCGGACTTCTACGCTCACTGCACCCGCTTCCCTCGGCTGGTGGAGGCGCTGCGTGATGCCCAGATCGCGGTGGGCCCCATGACGACGGAGGAACTGCGCGAGGCCATCGTCCGGCCCGCCGTCGGCGCCCAGTGCGCCGTGGAGCACGGACTCCTGGCCGAACTGATCGCCCAGGCATCCGGACGCACGGGAGCACTGCCGCTTCTCTCGCACGTCCTGCTGGAAACCTGGCGGCGCCGCCGCGGCCATACCCTGACCCATGCCGGCTTCCAGCAGGCCGGGGGATTCGACGGCGCGCTGGCTCACACCGCGGAGTCGGTGTACGGGGAGCTGACGGCCCGCCAGCGGCTCCTCACCAAGCACGTCTTCCTGCGGTTGACGGCACTCGGTGAGGGCACCGAGGACACCAGACGGCGCGTCACACGCACCGAACTGGATTCCGGGGACGCGGACGTGGACGTCGTCCTGGGGCGCCTCGCCGCCGCTCGGCTCGTCGTCCTGGACGGGAGCACCGTCGAGATCGCCCACGAAGCGATCATCCGCTGCTGGCCGCGGTTGCACGGCTGGCTGACCGAGGACCGCGATGCCCTGCGCGTACACCGTCAACTCACCGAGGACACCGGCGTGTGGCTCTCCCTGGACCGGGACCCCGGCGCTCTGTATCGCGGCGTACGTCTCGCCCTGGCACGCGACTGGGCGAGACGTCACGGGACCGCTCTGGCACCGGCGGAGGGAGACTTCGTTCGGGCGTCCGAGGCGGCCGAGGCCACCGAGGCCGCAGCCGCCAGACGCCGCAGCCGACGCCTGCTGCAACTGCTCGCCCTGGTCAGCGCCCTGCTGGTGGTGACGGCGGTGGTCTCCGGGTACGCCGTGCGCGCGGAGCGACGGGCCGAGCGCCAGCGCGACATCGCCACCTCCCAGCGCGTCGCGGAGACGGCCACCGGGCTGCGCCGGAGCAACCCGGCCCTCGCGACGCAGCTGAGCCTCGCCGCCTACCGCCTTCATCCCACGACAGAGGCCAGGGGCAGTCTGCTGAGTATGTTCTTTCACCCCTATGCGACCCGGCTCCCCGTGCGCGGCGGGGCGGCGCACACCGTGAGCGGCAGCCCGGACGGCGCTCTGCTCGCGGTGGGCGACGGCGAAGGACTGCGGGTGTGGAACATCTCGCGCCCGCACCGCTCGCACGAGGTGAACGTGCCCGCCCGCCGCGGTCCCGGCGCCGTACCCGTCCACGCCACCGCCTTCAGCCCGGACAACCGCACGGTGGCAGCGGGCGGACAGGACGGAAGAGTACGGCTGTGGACCATCGGCGAGACCCGTCGGCTTCGCGGGCCCGTCGAGCTGCCCGGCCGCGCTGAAGGCGCGGTGCGCTCACTCTCCTTCAGCCCCGACGGTCGGCTGCTGGCCGCCGCGAGCCCCGACGCCGGCCCCTCGCTCAGGCTGTGGTCCCTCGGCGACTCGCGGCGGCCTCGCCTCCTTCTGCCGCCGGCCGGGCACGGGCCGGCCACGCACGCGGTCGCCTTCGGCCCGGACGGCCACGCCCTGGCCACCGCCGGAGCCGACGGCGTACATCTGCGGGACCCCGCCACCCCGGCCGGCCGGAACCCTTCGGGGCGGGTGACAGCCCATCCCGCGGTGACCGTGGCCTTCAGCCCCGACCGTCGCCTGCTCGCCACGGGTCATACCGACCGCGGCGTACGGCTGTGGCAGATCACCGGGTCCGGCCGGGCCCGCTGGTCGGCCACCGTGCGGGGCGACAGCGACACCGTGAAGGCCCTCGCCTTCAGCCCGGACGGCCGCACGCTCGCCACCACCGGTGTCAGCCGCCACGTCCGGCTGTGGGATCTGGCCGACCCCCGGCACCCGGCGAGGGTGACCACGTTCGAGGGCCACACCGGGATCATCGAGACGGTCACCTTCGCGGCGAACGGTCGCACACTCCTCACCGGTGGCCAGGACCAGGCCGTACGCCTCTGGGACCTGCCGGGCCCGGCCTTCGCGGGCCACCGCAGCTCCGTGTACTCGGTGGCCTTCGCGCCCAGCGGCCGGCACATGGCCAGCGGCAGCTACGACCGCACCGTGCGGCTGTGGGACCCCGACAATCCGTCCCGCCCGCCCGCCGTCCTGACCGGGCACACCGCCGCGGTCAACTCCGTCACCTACCACCCCTCCGGGACGGTCCTGGCCAGCGCCGGCCTCGACCGCACCGTCCGCCTCTGGTCCACCACCAGGCCACACCGACCCCTGGCCGTACTGCGTGGACACACCGCCGCCGTCAGCGCGGTGTCCTTCAGTCCGGACGGAAATCTCCTCGCGAGCGGCAGCCTCGACGGCACCGTGCGCCTGTGGTCAACGGCGGAGCCCGCCCACCCCCGTCTGCTCCGCACCCTGCACGGCGACGGGCCCAACGAGGCCCTGTCCTTCAGTCCCCGCGGACGCCTGCTCGCCACCGGCGGCCGCCACCGCACCGCGGCCTTGTGGAACCTCAGCGAGCCCCGCAACCCCCGCCGCCTGTCGGTCATGGCCGGGCACGCGGGTGACGTGAAGTCCGTCAGCTTCCACCCCGACGGCCGCACCCTGACAACCGCCGGTAACGACAGCACCACCCGCATCTGGGACCTCACGAACCCCCGGCGCCCACAGGCTCGGACAGCACTGACCGCACACACCAACAGCGTCCACGCGGCCGTCTTCAGCCCCGACGGTCGCACGCTGGCCACCGTCAGCACCGACCGCACCACCCGCCTCTGGGACACCACGGACCCGCACCGCCCCCAAGCACTGGCCACCCTCAACGGCCACACCGGCGACATCAGCACCGTCGCCTTCTCCCCCCGGGGTCACCTGCTGGCCACCGGCAGCAACGACTGGACCGTGCACCTGTGGAACACCGACCCACACACAGTTGCCGCACGCGTCTGCCGAGTCTCCCACCCGCCCCTGACCTCCTCGGAATGGCGGCGCTTCATCCCCGGACTCCCCTACCGGCCGCCCTGCTGACAGCCGCGGCCGGCTGGGCGAGCCGGCACCGGCATGTCGGGGGCAGCACGCTCCGTGACCGCTAGGCCATTCCCGCTCGCAGCGCCGGGGGCTCGACGGCGCTGTTGAGCGCCATGTGCGGACGGCCGCCGGGGTGGAGCCGGCCGCGTGTCGCCGTGGTTGACGGAGGTGTGGTGAAGGCGCGGCCCGGCGGCGGGCGTGACCGGGCGGAGCCGCTGGTGCGGGCGGGTGGCGGTGCTTGTCCGATGAAGTGATGAGGTATGCGCCATTCCCTGAGCGTTCGACCGGCTTTGGTGTTCTGTTCGCTATTCGGTGGGGCAGGGCTGTGGTCTGCTGTGCCGGGCCTGTCGTGACCGCGTCTCCGCCGCCCATGGGGCGACTGGCCTCTCCCACCCGGCACATGCTCCTCCCGCCCGCCCCGCCCCTGGTACAGGGGCGGCCTGTCCGAGGACGGATGGCCCATGACCACGGCTGATCAGAGTCTGGTGAAGATCTACAGCGACCGCGTCTACACGCACCCGGCGCTCCGTTCCAGGTGGTCTCGGACGGCTCGCATATGGTGGTGCTGCGGCAGTCGATCGACGCGGGTCATGTGGACGCGGTGCTCACCCTCGCCGACGGTATGGGCTCGACGAGGGACAGGGGCCGGGCGGATGTGGTGAAGACGGGCACCACCCCTGCGCCGGTGGTGGACGGGACGCTGTTGTGCGACCGGTTCCTGCTGGTCGGGGGGCGGCTGAAGCAGGTGGCGGAGGTGCGGTTCAAGCGCAGCCGGCACAAGACGCTGCCCGCGTCGGAGAAGGACAGCCTGGGTCCGGCCGACATGGACGGGAAGGCGTTCTTCGAGCCCACGCAGGAACTGGACCTGATACGGAACCTCACCGGGGGCCGGTTCACCGCCGTCCTCACCCCGACCGCGGTGCAGGGGCAGCAGCGGTGGCAGTTCCTCGCCCACAACAGCGCCACGGGCCGGATCGACGCGTTCAGCATCGAGCAGGACCCGGACGGGCTGTTCAACCACCGCGGACGGGGGTGCGCCGCCAACGGCCCGGCGGCGGCCGGGGCGTGGGCTTCGAACACGTCGAATGAGCCTGCGGATGGGATCTCTGCTTTGAGGATTGACCCCTGGCAGCGACGGCTGAGCGGTTCTCAGCGAAGGTTGGTGGCTGGGGTTCTCACCGATGGTTGAGCGCGCTGGTCAGAGCGCTGTGCAGATCGGCGGGAGAGGGGACCGTCGTGACCCCCTGCACGTGCCGGCTCGCGCGCACGCGCCCACTCAGGGCTAGGCAGGCTTCTGACCGACCCAGGGCGGCGGCAAGCTGGTCCGCGTGCTCCCATGTGCCCGCTCGGGGCAGCGCCACGGTTCCCGTGCCGGCGAGTTCCCGCGGAGCGGCCGCCGCGGCGGGTGACACGTAGCCGTGGACGGGCAGAGGAGAGCGGAGGTCCATGCAGATGCCGTTCGACTCGCCCCATTCCCAGGACCGGCCCGGGTGGAACGGTGGTGTCGCGCACCTGTTGTTGAACCACCCGATGGTCAGCTGCCGGTATCTCTGCCATCGGGCATTGTTGATGGGAGAGGGAAGCAACGCCCGGCACTGCCAGCGTGGCAGGCGGGCCACGAGGCTCACGCGCGGGCCGGGCGCGATCGGAGTCTATGGACCTGGGTGTACAGAGGGGTGTCCGGGCCAGGGCGCTCCAAGCGGGCCCGGCGCAGACCGCTGACGTACGGGGAGGCCAAGCGCGCGCTGAAGCAGGCGAAGCTGACGGCGCGCAG
>NZ_JBEOYB010000079.1:0-32845 GCF_040296845.1 Streptomyces sp. NPDC001985 | reverse complement strand
ATCTCCCGGATCTTCCGGGGTGTGCGGGGTGGGGGTGGCGGTGCCGTTGACGTGTTCGGATCCGGTGGGGCCCCGCCGCTGTCGCCGCCCGCCGTGCGGACGGCCCCGCTCAGCTCTCCGAGTCGGCGGACTCGGCCGGAGCCGACGGCTCGCCGGACTCCTCGCCCTCGGCGCCCGGGGCGCCGCTCCCGGGCGCCGACGGGGAGCCCGCGGGCGTGCCGGAGGGCTCGCCCGACGGGGTGGCCCGCTCCGCCGGCGGGGACGGCAGGGAGCTGGGGCCGAAGTCCTGGAAGCCGTCGCCCGTGGACGCCATCACGAACGCCTTGAGCGTCACGTCGCCGGTCTCGCTGAAGCGGAAGACCGTCTCCTGCACGCCGCCGATGTTCCCCGTCAGCGGGGTGCCATTGTCGATCACGGCGGAGGCGTTGTCCTTGCCGCCGATCACGATCGAGCCCTGCGCGGGCACGGTGACCGCGCCGGAGCCCTTCGCCGGGGTGAGCTTCACCGCTCCGGCGCCACCCGCGAGGGTGATCGACTCGATGGTCTGGTCCTTGGTGCCCGTGTTGAACACGGTCGCCGAGACGACCGCGGGACCCGTGTCGCCCTTCGCCGGCTGGGTGATCACATTCGCGTTCTGGACGCTGATCGTGTCGACCGTCGCCTCCGCGGTGTCCGGCTTGATGCCGAGGGACTGCGCGTTGTTGCCCGCGCCACAGGCGGTGAGGGCGGTGAACGACAGCGCGACGGCGGTCACGGCGAGGGCGCCGCGTCGAAGGCTGGGGGCGCCCCCGGACGGCGTATGGGGGAGGCTCACGGCGGCGGCATCTCCTTGGGCGTACGGACTGGCGGTTGACTGATCGGGCGAACCGGTGCAATGGCGGCCGGGTCCGCGTCAGTTCGCGATACCGTCCGAGATCACTTCAGTTCGCCGCCAGATTACAGAGCCGCCGCTCCGGGGTTGCACTCGACCCGCCCCTTGGTGCCACGGGTACCCCGGGGGGCCCTCGCGCGGACGTCCCCGGCCCTCCCCGTCACCGTTTCCCCGGCCCTCCCCGTCACCGTTTCCCCGGACCGCTTCCCGCGGCCGGGCCGGAAGCGCTCCCGGCCGGCCCTCCCCGGCCCGGCCCGCGCACCCCGTCCCGTCCGGCCCCCGCCGCCTTCTCGCGGGCCCTCCCGCCGGCCGCCCCGGGAGTCTTCCTCCCAACGGGCTCCAGCACGCTCCCGCGGGTCTTCCTCCCGCAGGCTCCAGCACGCTCCCGCGGGTCTTCCGGCCCCGAGTTGCGCGCCCCGAGTTACGCGCCGCCCGCGCGGGAGTTCCGGTACCGGCGTTTCCCGTGCCGATCGCATATCACCGTGATCAATTCCGCCCCCGGCGCGCATTCCCCCGAATAGCCGGTCACGCGTTCGTTGATCAATTCCGGATTCCCGGCGGCGGGGGTCCGTACGGGTGACCGACGGCCGAACGGAGTAGGCGAAGTTCACCGTCGAGAACCCGGCAAAACGGGACGTTCACCCATGTCTGAGGGGTTCAGGGGTGGTCTGAGCCGTCTGTTTCCCGCCCCCTGTGCAGCCGCTCCCACCTGCGAATACCCCCTTCCAGAAGTCCTCCGCAGCACGTTCCTGTTGCTGTTGTCAAGCCCCGAGATATGCCCTGACCTGCGAAAACGCCATTCAGAAGAAGCTGTATCCGTGTTACCCTGGATAGCCACGGAAGGGGTACCTGTCACATGACGTTCAAGGTTGGCGACACCGTGGTCTATCCCCATCACGGGGCCGCGCTGATCGAGGCCATCGAAACTCGCCAGATCAAAGGCGTGGACAAGACCTACTTGGTGCTCAAGGTCGCCCAGGGCGACCTGACGGTTCGTGTGCCGGCGGACAACGCGGAGTTCGTCGGTGTGCGCGATGTGGTCGGCCAGGACGGGCTCGACCGGGTCTTCGAGGTGCTGCGCGCGCCGTACGCCGAGGAGCCGACGAACTGGTCCCGCCGCTACAAGGCAAATCTTGAGAAGCTCGCGTCCGGCGATGTCATCAAGGTCGCCGAAGTCGTGCGCGACCTGTGGCGCCGTGAGCGTGAGCGTGGTCTTTCCGCAGGTGAGAAGCGGATGCTCGCCAAGGCTCGCCAGATCCTGGTGAGCGAGCTCGCCCTCGCGGAGAACACCAACGAAGACAAGGCCGAGGCTCTGCTCGACGAGGTCCTCGCGTCCTGACGCATGACGCACCAATGCCGCGGTGCCCGCTGACATGCCATGATCATCTTTGATCACGGGTCTGTCGCCGGGCGCTGCGGCATGTTCGTGTCCACTTCACGGGTGTTCCCACAGGTGTCCCCATCACCGCGGCACCGAAACGCCTGTGGTGTGCCGGGCCCGGGCGACTGGCGCAGACCAGAGTCACGGAAGGGTCCGTCAAGGCGTCGCGCCCGGCACGCTGTGGCCATACCCATGTCGGCCGAGGAAACAAACCTGCCGGAGTACAACCGATGACAGACGAATCGCCGACGCCCCGCACCGCGGCCGTGATCCCGGCCGCCGGCCGGGGTGTCCGGCTCGGTCCCGGAGCCCCCAAGGCGCTCCGCACGCTGAACGGCACTCCCATACTCGTCCACGCCGTACGCGCCATGGCGGCGTCCAACGCGGTCTCCCTCGTCGTGGTCGTCGCCCCACCGGACGACACCACCTCGGTGAAGACCCTCCTCACCGATCTCGTACTCCCCGACCGCACCGAGGTCGTCGTCGTCCCCGGCGGTGAGAACCGCCAGGAGTCGGTACGGCTCGGTCTCGACGCCCTCCCCGAGGACATCGGCACCGTCCTGGTCCACGACGCCGCCCGCCCCCTCGTGCCGGTCGACACCGTCGACGCCGTCATCGAGGCCGTACGCGAGGGAGCACCGGCGGTCGTCCCCGCGCTGCCGCTCGCGGACACCGTCAAGGAGGTCGGCCCCGCCCTGCGCGAGGGCGGCCCCCAGCCGGTCGTCGCCACCCCCGAGCGCGCCCGGCTGCGGGCCGTGCAGACCCCCCAGGGCTTCGACCGCGCCACCCTGCTCCGGGCCCACCGGGCCATCGCGGCGGAGGGCGAGGGCGCCACCGACTGCGCCGGCCTCGTCGAGCGGCTCGGTGAGCCCGTCGTGGTCGTGCCCGGCCACGAGGAGGCGTTCAAGGTGACCCGCCCGCTCGACCTCGTCCTCGCCGAGGCCGTACTCGCCCGCAGGAGGGCCAATGACGGATTCTGACCGCTTCCCGCCTCCCGTCGTGCTGCCCCTGGTCGGCATCGGCACCGACGTCCACGCCTTCGAGACGGGCCGCGAACTGTGGTGCGCGGGGCTGCTCTGGGAGGGCGAGGACGGGCTCGCCGGGCACTCCGACGGCGACGTCGCCGCCCACGCCGCCTGTGACGCGCTCTTCTCCGCCGCCGGCGTCGGCGATCTGGGCGCCCACTTCGGCACCGGCCGCCCGGAGTGGTCCGGAGCCTCCGGCGTCACCCTGCTGACCGAGGCCGCCCGGATCGTCCGCGCCGAGGGCTTCGAGATCGGCAATGTCGCCATCCAGGTCATCGGCGTCCGGCCGAAGATCGGCAAGCGGCGCGAGGAGGCCCAGAAGATCCTGGGCGCGGCCGTCGGCGCCCCGGTGTCGATATCCGGGACGACCACGGACGGGCTCGGCCTCACCGGCCGGGCCGAGGGGCTCGCCGCCATCGCCACCGCCCTGGTGCACCGGCGCGCCCCGGCGGCCTCCGGCTGAGCCGGACGGACGGGGGGAACGACCCCCGCAGGTGTGGTCCGCCGCCCCCGCGGGTTGGCGGACCACCGGATCGGTCAACGAATCAGTCCGCGCTCACCCAGCAGAAAGGCCGCCCCCATGACCGCCGCACTCTCGGACGAGCTCAAGGCGCTGCTCGACGCCCCCGTCTTCGTGAACATCGCGACCATCCAGCCCGACGGCAGCCCCCAGGTGTCACCGGTCTGGGTGAAGCGGGACGGCGACGACGTCCTCATCTCCACCACGGTCGGCCGCCGCAAGGAGCGGAACCTCCGCCGCGACCCCCGGGTGAGCGTGGTGGTCCAGCCCTTCGAGGCGCCCTACACCTACGCCGAGATCCGCGGCGAGGCCACGCTCACCACCGAGGGCGGCCAGGAACTCATCGACGAGCTGTCGCTCAAATACACCGGCAAGCGGTACGCGGAATTCAATCCGGCGGCCGGCCAGGACGATCCCCGTGTGGTCGTCCGGATCACCCCGCGCAAGGTCGTCGGCCGTATCTGAGTCCGCGTCCGGGGCTTCTCGGGGTCCGCCTTCCGCACCCGTGTCCGGGGCCTGTCCGGCCGGTCCGCCGATGTCAACCGATCACACAGCCTCTTTGTACGGGTGCACAAAGTTCGCCCCGCGATCCGCAAGGGTCGCGGGGCACCGCTATGGGGCCACTACCCTTGTTGCGTGACCATTCGCCTGTACGACACCAGCGCCCGGCAGATCCGTGACTTCACCCCGATCGTTCCGGGCTGTGTCTCGATCTACCTCTGTGGTGCGACCGTGCAGGCCGCCCCGCACATCGGGCACATCAGGTCGGGGCTGAACTTCGACATCATGCGCCGCTGGTTCGAGTACCGCGGCTACGACGTGACGTTCATCCGCAATGTCACCGACATCGACGACAAGATCATCTGGAAGTCGGCGGAGCAGAACCGCCCCTGGTGGTCCATCGGCTACACCAACGAGCGCGCCTTCAACGCGGGGTACGACGCCCTCGGCTGCCTCCCGCCCAGCTGTGAACCGCGCGCCACCGGCCACATCACCGAGATGGTCGAGATGATGCGCGGCCTCATCGAGCGCGGCCACGCCTACGAGGCCGACGGCAATGTCTACTTCGACGTCCGCTCGTTCCCCGGCTATCTCCAGCTCTCCAACCAGGACCTGGACGATCTGCGCCAGCCCTCGGGCGAGGGCGAGACGGGCAAGCGCGACCCGCGCGACTTCGCCATGTGGAAGGCGGTCAAGCCCGGCGAGCCGAGCTGGGAGACCCCCTGGGGCCGCGGCCGCCCCGGCTGGCACCTGGAGTGCTCCGCCATGGCGCACAAGTACCTCGGCGAGGCCTTCGACATCCACGGCGGCGGGCTCGATCTGATCTTCCCCCACCACGAGAACGAGATCGCGCAGGCCAAGGCCTTCGGCGACGAGTTCGCGCGGTACTGGGTGCACAACGCCTGGGTCACCATGAGCGGCGAGAAGATGTCCAAGTCGCTCGGCAACTCGGTGCTCGTCTCCGAGATGGTCAAGCACTGGAAGCCGATCGTCCTCCGCTACTACCTCGGCACCCCGCACTACCGCTCGATGATCGAGTACAGCGAGGAGGCGCTGCGCGAGGCCGAGTCCGCGTTCGCCCGGATCGCCGGCTTCATGCAGCGCGTCTGCGAGAAGGCGGGCGGGCCGGTCGAGGCCGCCGCCGAGGTGCCGCTCGCGTTCGCCGAGGCCATGGACGACGACCTCGGTGTCCCGCAGGCCCTCGCCGTCATCCACACCACCGTCCGCCAGGGCAATTCGGCGCTCGCCGCCGACGACAAGGAGTCCGCGGTGGCCCGCCTCGCCGAGGTGCGCGCCATGCTCGGGGTCCTCGGGCTCGACCCCTTCGACCCGCACTGGGCGGGTGACGCCGACGGCGGCGAGGATCTGCACGGCGCCGTCGACACGCTGGTGCGCCTGGTGCTCCAGCAGCGCGAGGCGGCCCGCGCCCGCAAGGACTGGGCCACGGCCGACGCCATCCGCGACCAGCTCCAGCAGTCCGGGCTGGTCATCGAGGACGGCCCCGAGGGCCCGCGCTGGACGCTCGGCCCCCGCTGAGCCAGGACGAATGTGCCGCCCGGCCGTCCGGGCGGCACACTGTCATACGTACACACATACGAGGATTCAGGAACAGGTAACAGTCATGGCCGGGAACAGCCAGCGCAGAAACCGCCGCACGTCCAACAAGAAGGGCGCGCAGGTCGGCAGCGGTGGCAAGCGGCGCCGCAGCCTTGAGGGCAAGGGTCCGACCCCGCCTGCCTCCGCCCGCAAGGGGCACGTCAAGAACCGCGTGGCCAACGCCAAGGCCCGGCAGACCACCCGCCGGCCCGTCGCCCGCCGAGGCGGCAAGGGCACGTCCGAGATGGTCGTCGGCCGCAACCCGGTCTTCGAGGCGCTGCGCGACGGGGTGCCCGCCACCACGCTCTTCGTCCAGCAGTACATCGACAACGACGAGCGGGTCCGCGAGGCCCTCCAGCTCGCCACCGGCCGGGGCAACATCCACATCATGGAGGCGCCCCGCCCCGAGCTGGACCGGATGACCAACGGCCTCAACCACCAGGGGCTCGTCCTCCAGGTCCCGCCGTACGAGTACGCGCACCCCGAGGACCTCGCCGCCTCCGCCGCCGACCACGGCGAGGCCCCGCTGATCGTCGCGCTCGACGGTGTGACCGACCCGCGGAACCTCGGTGCCGTCGTCCGCTCCGTCTCCGCCTTCGGCGGGCACGGCGTCGTCGTCCCCGAGCGCCGTGCCGCCGGCATGACCGCCGGCGCGTGGAAGACCTCCGCCGGCACCGCCGCGCGCACCCCGGTGGCCCGCGCCACCAATCTGACCCGCGCGCTGGAGGGCTACCAGAAGGCCGGTGTCACCGTCGTCGGCCTCGCGGCGGACGGCGACCACGAGGTCGGCGACCTGGAGGCGCTCGGCGGCCCGGTCGTCATCGTCGTCGGCAGCGAGGGCAAGGGGCTCTCCCGGCTCGTCGGCGAGACCTGTGACTACCTGGTCCGCATCCCGATGCCGGGCGGCGCGGAGTCGCTGAACGCCGGTGTCGCGGCCGGAGTGGTGCTGTACGAGGCGGCCAAGCGGCGCGCCTGACGCTCTCCGGGCCCCCGGCGCCGCCCTGCGGGGTCCCGGGGGCCCCGGGTTCTCCTCCGCGCGGGGGGAGCGGGGGCGTGCGCGGGGGCTCAAGGGCGCGCGTACGGAAGGTTGACGCCGGGAGGGCACACCTCCTCCAACCCTCTCACCAGCCTTGACGGGTCTCGGACAGATAGGGCCCGTCGCGGCAGTGTCCAAACTCCATGTCACTCGGTTAGATGAGTGTGGACACCAGAACGCCCCGGCCCGGGTTCGATGATCAGCCTGCGCTGAGCATGATCAAGGTTGACTGCGACCCCGCGCAGGTCATCGTGAACCACGCCAGCTTCCGGGTGCAGCTCGCCCAGAGCCCGCGCCCCGCACGAGTGCTGTCGCAGACCGCTCGGATGCCCGCGGGCGCGTCGGTGGTGCGGCGGCGGGCGCCGGTCGTCTGGAGCGGGAGATCCGCGCCGGGGGACTCCGGCGCGACCGGTCTGCTCCAGGCCGTGCGGAACAACACCGTCACCGCCGGGCACGACGGCTACGACGGATACGACCCCGGGGGGTACGACAGCGGTTCGACCCAGGTCATCCCCCGGGTCCAGGTCGCCGGGGGCACCGCGCCCGGCCCGGACGACACGGCGCGCACCCCGCTCGCCGCGCCCCCCGGACGGCCACTGCTGCCGCCGATGCGCCAGGCCGAGGGCGCCTACGACCACCACGACCACCACGACACGTACGCGCCGTACGACCACGAGCCCTACGACGACCAGCCGGACGACGAGGCCGGGGACGACCGCCCCCAGCGCCACGGCAACGACGTGGTGCGCCACGCCTACTACCCCGGCCGCCGGATGAACCTGGGCGTGGTGCTGCTGCCGCTGCGGGTCTTCCTCGGCTTCATCTCCATCTACGCGGGCATGGGCAAGCTCTGCGACCCCGTCTACTTCGACGGCGGCGAGCGCGGCTCCATGGTGAAGTGGCTCAACTCGCTCCACCCCTGGGCGCTCGCCGAGCCGCTGCGGGACTTCGCGCTCTCCCACCCGGTGGGGGCGGGGCTCACTGTCGCCTTCCTCCAGGTCGTGGTGGGTGTGCTCACCGTCCTCGGGCTGTGGCAGCGGGTCGCGGCCGTGGTGGGGGCGCTGCTGTCGGCGGCGCTGATCCTCACCGTGAGCTGGAAGACCGTGCCCGCCTATGACGCCCCCGACATCATCTATCTGGCCGCCTGGTCGCCGCTGATCATCGCGGGCGCCCCCGTCTACTCCATCGACGGACGGCTCGCGGGGGAGGCGTGGCGCACCCTGGGCCCGCGTTCGGAGCTGTGGGAGCTGCGGCAGCGGGTGCTGCGGCGCGGGGCGGTCGTCACCGCGGTGGTCGTCGGTCTGACCCTGCTGATCGGCTCGATGCTCGGAGGCGCGGTGCGCTCCACGGACATGGTGACGGTGCCGGGGCCCAACCAGGACCCGACCAACCACCTTCCCGGCTCGCCGCTGCCCCAGGACAGGCCGTCGGGCACGAGCAGCTCCCCGGGGCCCGGGGACGCCAAGGACAAGAAGGACAAGCCGTCGCCCTCGGCGAGCCAGTCGGGCACCCCGGTGCGGGAGCGGTCGGCACCGCCGTCCACCTCGGGCGCCGTGGCTCCGGAGACGGCCTCCACGGGCGCCGGACGCCCCAGCGAGTCCCAGGGCACCACCGGCGCGGGGCAGCAGTCCCCGACCCGCTCCGAGCCGGCCCAGCAGCAACAGCAGCAGCCCGCGACCGGCACCGCCCCGACCACGGGCGGCGGCACGGGCAGCGGCGGGACCGGGAGCGCGCCGGGGAGCAGCCCCGACAACTCCGGCTCCACCGGAGGGGGATCGAGCAGCGGGGGCACCACGTCGGACGGCAAGGTCATCGGCGGCCTCCTCGGCTGAGACCCACCCGGGAGAGCCACGGGGGTGGCCCCGCGCTCCGGGCGGCCCGCCGGCTGCTCGGAGCGCGGGGCTGTCCTGTGTCGCCGGGTGGGCAGGGGCCTTGTCGTGCGGGGTCTTCCCGCCTCGGGCTTCCGCGGGTGCGGGGTCCGTCCTCAAACGCCGGACGGGCTGGGTGGTTCGGGCTTCGGTGGTTCGGCCTCTGGGCGGGGGTCGCCCTTCGGACTGGGGGCGGCCTTGGGGTTGGCCGGCCGGGTTGGGGCCGGTCGGGCGGTCCGAGCCACGGAATCCGCCCCGGCCGCGGTTCGAGGCACGGAGCGGGCGATCCGCCGCCCCACCGGTGGATGGGGCGCCCGTACGCGGTCCCGCGAACGGCTGGGGGCGGTGACCCGGCTCCCGGCCCCCGGCCCGGCCGGCGTTCGAGGCGTACGCCCCAGCCCCGCCGGTGTCCGACGGCGCTCCCATCCCCGCTGGTGTCCGGAGGGCGCTCTCGGCAGCCCGGACGCGATGGCGATGGAGCCCGACCCGGCCCGTCGGCGTCGCAGGCGCGGGGGTTCGGGGCCGGCCCGACGAACGAAGGCGCTGTGGGACCCGGAGACCCGGAGACCCAGGGGCCTAGAGGGCGCGGGCGGCCAGAGGCCTAGAGGGCGCGGGCGGCCAGGGGTCTAGAGGGCGCGGGCGGACAGCTCCTTCGCCGCCTCGGTCAGATCCTTCGCGGTGTCGATCGCCCGCCAGTACGCCCCGTTCGGCAGCGGGAACCCGGCCAGTTTCCGTTCCCTCGCCAACCCCGGGAACGTCGTCCGCTCGTGGTCCCCGCGCTCGGGCAGCAACCCCGCGAAGGCGGCCGAGAACACATACACGCCCGCGTTGATCAGATAGGGCGACGGCGGCGACTCGATGAAGTCGGTGATGTGCCCGAAGGCATCGGTCTCCACGGCCCCCCAGGGAATCCTGGGCCGGGCCAGCGCGAGCGTCGCTACGGCGTCCCGCTCGGCGTGGAAGGCCGCCATCTCACGCAGGGAGAAACGGGTCCAGATGTCCCCGTTGGTGGCGTACCAGGGCAGTTCCGGCCGCGGCAGCCGGGCCGCGGCGTACTTCAGTCCGCCGCCCCGTCCGAGCGGCTCCGTCTCGACGACGGTGGTCACGCGCAGCGGCAGTGCGGTGCTCTCCAGCCACTCCTGGAGCACCTCCGCGAGATGGCCGCAGGAGACGACGGCGTCCGTCACGCCCTCCGATGCGAGCCAGGACAGCTGATGGCCGATGATCGGGGTCCCGGTTCCCGGGATCTCGACCATCGGCTTGGGGCGGTCGTCCGTGTAGGGGCGCAGCCGCGAGCCCTGGCCGCCCGCCAGGACCACGGCCTGCGTCGGATACGTAGGCGTATGCATGCCGTGAACGATAGGTGCCGCGGCTCTCGGCGGGCGCGTCAGCTCCCCTGGGTCTGCTGGGCCACCCCGGCGGCGAAGGAGGTGTCGCAGACGGGCTTGGAGTACACCTGGGCGCGGGTGGGCCCGAGGCGGTCGACGGCGGCACGGCCGAGGGCGCGGGCGATCGACATGCAGTGCTTGGCGAGCGAGGGACGTGCCTCCACCTCGCGCTGGAGCCGGGTGAGGGCGGTCCCGGGGTTCTTCTCCTGGAGTTCGGTCAGGAGACGGTCGCGCAGGATGTCCTGCGGGGCTCGTGACTTCGCGCGTACGGAGACGTTCTGGGAGGAGGCGGTGAGCATCTGCGACTCGCCGGTCTGCCCGGCCCACGGGACGCTGGTGACCGCGAGGGTTCCGGAGAGCACCAGGACGACGGGCAGAACGAGGGCGAGAGTGCGGCCGATTCGGCGTGCTGTGTGGGTCACGCGAGCGAGCGTAGCGGCCGGTGATGATTTGGCGACATTTAGTCACTCACGTGGGGGACGGTTCGAGGGGTGCTTTCGAATCCCGTGTTGACGGCGGAAGTCGAAATGACCGTAGTGGTGGTTTATTTCACCGGGGTACGCGGAACGGCCCCGCGGAGTCCGCGGGGCCGCTACGGCGGTGTGGGGTTGGTGCGTCAGTCGGTGAGGCGCTCGCCCGTGGAGGTGGCGAAGACATGCAGCTCGTCCGGGCGGGGCACGACGTGCAGCGTGGCGCCCTTCTCCGGCACGGAGCGGCCGCCGACGCGCACGACGAGCTCCTTCTCCTCGCCGCTGACCTCGGACGAGCCGTACACGAAGCCGTCGGAGCCCAGCTCCTCCACGACGTTGACCAGGACGGCGAGGCCGGCCGGGGCGTCCTTGGAGTCCTTGGAGAGCGACGCGGCTCCGCCGTGCTCGACCACGTCGAAGTGCTCGGGGCGGATGCCGACGGTGACCGTGGTGTCACCGCGGTCGGCGGCGGCGCTCAGGGCCTCCCGGGAGACCGGGACGACGCTGTTGCCGAACTTCACGCCGCCGTCGGTGATCGGGACCTCGACCAGGTTCATCGCGGGGGAGCCGATGAAGCCGGCGACGAAGAGGTTCGCCGGGCGGTCGTACATGTTCCGCGGCGAGTCGACCTGCTGGAGCAGCCCGTCCTTGAGGACCGCGACCCGGTCGCCCATGGTGAGCGCCTCGGTCTGGTCGTGGGTGACGTAGACGGTGGTGATGCCGAGCCGGCGCTGGAGCGAGGCGATCTGCGTACGGGTGGAGACACGCAGCTTGGCGTCCAGGTTGGAGAGCGGCTCGTCCATGAGGAAGACCTGCGGCTCCCGGACGATGGCCCGCCCCATCGCCACCCGCTGCCGCTGACCACCGGAGAGCGCCTTCGGCTTGCGGTCCAGGTACGGGGTGAGGTCGAGGATCTTCGCGGCCTCTTCGACCTTCTTGCGGATCTCGCTCTTGTTGACGCCGGCGATCTTGAGCGCGAAGCCCATGTTGTCGGCGACGCTCATGTGCGGGTAGAGCGCGTAGTTCTGGAACACCATGGCGATGTCCCGGTCCTTGGGCGGCAGATGAGTGACATCGCGCTCACCGATGCGGATGGCACCGCCGTTGACGTCCTCGAGCCCGGCGAGCATGCGCAGGGAGGTGGACTTGCCACAGCCGGAGGGCCCGACGAGGACGAGGAACTCGCCGTCCTCGATCTCGATCTCCAGCTGGTCGACGGCGGGCTTCTCGGTGCCCGGGTAGATCCGGGTCGCCTTGTCGAAAGTGACGGTAGCCATGAGCGTATGTCCCTCCACCGGCAGGAACGTGCCGGACGATCCGAGTAAAGGATTGGTGTAGTCCACCTGTGTGGACTGGTGGTGACGCTACCTGGCGTTTTCTGTTCTGTCAGTAGCAGGAAGGGAACGAGATTCCCGGCCGGGGCGGGGCGGGGTTTTGGTTACACTGCTACGGCTGCCTCCTTAGCTCAGCTGGCCAGAGCAACGCACTTGTAATGCGTAGGTCGTCGGTTCGAATCCGACAGGGGGCTCTGCGCGAGCCCAGGTCAGACCGTGTCTGACCTGGGCTCTTCTCGTCACCGGATGCGGCGCCGCCGCCGTGCGCGGGCGGCCTCGGCGGTTGGGGAGGGCGGGCGGGGTGGGGTGTCCGGGAGGCATGGTCGGGTCATCCCCGGGTTCCCGGCGGCGGCTTCACCCCGAGCCGGTGGTCACAGGGTTCGCGGCGTGCCAGGCGGCCATGATCTCCGGGCGGATTCGGCCGCGCGCGGGGACGTCGAGACCGGCCCGGCGGGCCCATGCCCGTACCTCCGAGGCCGCAGGGGCGGTTTCTCCGCCCCGGAGCGTGAACAGCGCCGGGTCCTCGCGCTTCTGTGCTCGCGGTGGGCCGGCGGGTGGCATCGTCTGTCCGGGGAGGTCGCAGGGGTAGCTGGTGAAGACCAGATCCCAGCTGCCGCGGCTCTTCGACTGGAGATTGATGTCCCGCCGTGTGGCCATGCGCGCCACTCGGAAGTCCGAGAAGATCTCACGGGCCAGCGGGGTGTCGCTGTTGGTCATGGCCACGTGCACACCGCGGGCACTGGCTTCGCGCATGGCGGCGGCCAGTCGGCGCTGGTCGTCCTCTCCGAACTGGCCGGCTGTGTATCGCTTGAAGTCCGAGAACTGGCTCAGCGGGATATAGGGCGGGTCCAGATATATCCAGTCACCGGGCTGTGCATCCTTGACGGCCGCTTCGAAGTCGCGGTGCCGGATGTCGGCGTTCCGGAGGGCGGCGGAAGCGGCAAGGAGTGTCGACCGGTTGTAGTAGGGGCGGTCGTACTCGCCGTACGGGACATTGAATCCCCCTTTCCGGTTCACTCGCCATAGGCCGCGGAATCCTGTCTTGTTGAGATAGATGACCCGGGCCGCCCGGGCGCAGTCCGACAGGCTTTCAGCGGCTTTCGATCGTTCCGCGTTGTAGAACTCGCGATTGTTGGGCATGTCGTCCAACAGGGCCATGATTTTCTCGGGGTCCTCGGCCACCTGTTGAAAGCAGATCACCAGTTCAGGATTTGCATCGGAGAGTGACGCGTCCGGGTGCCCCAGTTCGAAGAAGAGCGCCGCACTCCCCATGAACGGCTCGATGTATCGACCATACGAGGGTGGGGCAATCGCGGCCAGCTGATCGGCATACCTGGTCTTGCCGCCGGCCCACTTGAGGAACGACTTGCCTTCACCCTGCTGATTGCTACTCATCGTCTGTAGACCCATCGTCGTCACGACGGGCATTCTACAGGTTTTGTGGATGATCGCGTGGTCTTGATCAGGTTCGGCTTGCGAGTGAGGGAACTCCGCGAAGCGAAGGGATTGTCGCAAGAAGGGCTCGCCGAGTTGGTGCCCCTGCACCGCACATATGTCGGAAGCGTGGAGCGCGGCGAGCGGAATATCGGACTCGTCAATATCCACCGGCTTGCGCGCGCTCTCGGTGTGGCCCCGTCGGAGCTGCTGGCGGAGAGCGGGAGCGGGGGAAAGTGAAGCGTGAAACCGGGTTCGCCGAAGCCCGCTGGGACGACCCCTTCTGGAATGTTGTGCGCATGTTGGCCGATCAGTCGATCGCGCAGCGCGGCAGATACGCATCGGCTATCGATCCCCATGAAATCATTTCGGTGCTCCAGGCGTCCGGCACGCCGGCTGCTCATGGTCTGGTCGGTTATCTGAGGAATCATGACGATGTTCTGGAACGCCTCTCGGATTACTGGTGGAAGCGACGGGAGGTCTCCGACCGGATTCTGAACCTCATGCGCACCGAGGAGGAGGCCAAGGCCGACTACGCCGGGATATCCGACCAGGTGTTGCAGAGTTACGGGGTGCGGCTGGAGGGTTATCACACATCCTCCAAGGTTCTCGTCAATACGGTCGACGCCCTGGTCCGGCTGGAGAGCGAGAGAAGCGGTGTCCCGGTGGACACGAACCCTCAGAGCAGGGCGGCGCTGATTTCCGACCAGCACATATGGGTGTCGCCCCGGCGTCTGGACGGGGCGATACCCGACCTGTTGAACCCCGTTGCCATCTGGGAGATCAAGGAGTACTGGGGGAAGACGGGCGGTGGGTCGAAGATGTCGGACGCGATCTACGAACTGCAACTCGTGGGACTCGAACTCCGAATGTTCGAGGAAAAGTTCGGCATCCATGTCAACCACTACGCCGTCGTCGACGGCAGGGACCAGTGGAGCAGCAGGAAGTCGGATATCCGCCGCGCGGTTGACCTGCTCTACTCCGGCATCCTGGATGAACTGGTCGTCGGTGAAGAGGTTCTCACCAGGTGGCCGGAGATCGTCGCGGAGTGCAACGCGCTCGCGGGTTCCCCGTAGAGGCAGCCGGACGCGGCCGGCGGCCGGCTCCCGCAGGCCGGTTCACCGCGGCGGGGGCCGGCAGTGGAGCCTCCGCGTCCCGGGCCGGCACCGTGCGGGAGCCCCGGGGTCAGTGGCGGCCCGACACCCGGTCCGCGAGGCGGGCCGCGCGGGCGGTCTCCGTCGTACGGGCCAGGGACTCGTGCCGGTCCGCGGCCCGGTAGGCCGCGTACATCGCCTGGACGCCCAGCCAGCGCAGCGGCTCCGGCTCCCAGGCGCGGACCTTGTGGTTGACCCAGGGGAGGCCCGTCAGGGCGGTGGCGCCGCCCTGGCCGGAGTCCTGCTGGATCAGGTCGCGCAGGGTGCGGGCGGCGAGATTGGCGGTGGCCACGCCCGAACCGACGTAACCGCCCGCCCAGCCCAGGCCGGTGGAGCGGTCGAGGGTGACCGTGGCGCACCAGTCGCGGGGGACGCCGAGCACGCCCGACCAGGCGTGGTCGATCCGCACCCCGGCCGTGGTCGGGAAGAGCCGGACCAGCATCTCGCGCAGCGCCTCGACGGTGGCCGGCCGGGTGCGGCCGTCGTTGTCGGTGCGCGAGCCGTAGCGGTAGGGGGCGCCCCGGCCGCCGAGGGCGATCCGGTCGTCGGCGGTGCGCTGGGCGTAGACATAGGCGTGCGCCAGATCGCCGAGGGTCTCGCGGCCGTCCCAGCCGATCGTCTCCCACAGCGACGGCGGCAGCGGCTCGGTGGCGATCATCGAGGAGTTCATCGGGAGCCAGGTGCGGCGCAGCCCCTTCAGCCCCGCCGTGAACCCCTCGGTGCAGCGCAGCACATAGGGCGCGCGGACCGTGCCGTACGGGGTGTCCGCGTGCTGGGGCCGGATGGCGGTGACCGGGGTCGACTCGTGGAGGGTGACCCCGAGGCGCTCCACGGCATCGGCGAGGCCCCGCACCAGCCGCGCCGGGTGCAGCCGGGCGCCGTGCGGGGTCCAGGTGGAGGCGACGGCGCCGGCGACCCGGACGCGTTCGGCGGTCTCGCGGGCCCCGTGCAGGGTGCGGTCCGTCTCGCCGAAGGCCAGCTCGGCGGCGTGGAACTCCCGCAGCCGGGCCGCCTGGGCGGGGGAGCGGGCCACTTCGAGGACGCCACCGGGGTGGATGTCCGCGTCGATCCCCTCATCGGCGGCGACCCGGATCACCTCCGCCACGGTGTCGTTCATCGCCCGCTGGAGCCGGACGGCGGCGTCGTGCCCGTGCAGCCGGGCGTACCGGTCGCGCCCGGCGATGCCGTTGTAGAGCCAGCCGCCGTTGCGCCCGGAGGCCCCGTAGCCGCAGAACTTCGCCTCCAGGACGGTGATGTTGAGGAAGGGGACGGCCTTCTTCAGGTAGTACGCCGTCCACAGCCCGGTGTATCCGCCGCCCACGACGCAGACATCGGCCGTGGTGTCGCCGGGCAGCGGCTCGCGGGGGACGGGGAATCCGTCCCGTGCGTACCAGAACGAAATGCCGCCGTTGACGGTGCTCCTGGTCATGGTGTCCCTGCTGCTCGGCGCCGCGTGTGCGACGACTGTACGCAAGGGGGCCGGGGCCGGAGAACGGTGGGAGCGGACCTCGCGCCCGCCCTGCCCCGCCCTGTCCCGCCCCGCCCCGGCCCGCCCGCGCCCGCCGCGCCCCCGGGCCCGCCCCCCCCGTACGTACCATCGACTCCATGATCGAGGTCCCGGAAGCTCTCGTCGCCCACTACTCCGAGAACCGGGGAGCGGAGGGCCGGGCCTTCGCCGGGCTGCTGCCCGCGCGGGCCGCCGGCTTCCTCGACCGCTGGGGGCTGCGGACCGCCGGAGCCCCCATGCACGGTGTGTGCGCCCTGGTGCTGCCGGTGGAGCGGGCGGACGGCACGGGCGCCGTGCTGAAGCTCCAGGCACTCGACGAGGAGACCGAGGGCGAGCCGGACGCCCTGCGCGCCTGGGGCGGGGACGGCGCGGCCCGGCTGCTGGAACACGACCGCGAGACCGGCACCCTGCTGCTGGAGCGCCTCGGCACCCGCGATCTGTCGTCGGTGGAGGACTCGCGCGAGGCGGTGCGCGTCCTCGCGGAGCTGCTGGCCCGGCTGACGGACCGGCCCGCCCCCGAGGGGATGCGCCGGCTCGGAGATCTCGCCGCCCGGATGCTCGACGCGGTGCCGGGCGCCGCACCGCGCCTCGCCGACAGCGCCGAGCGGCGGCTGCTCCTCGACTGCGCGGCGGCGGTACGGGAGGTTCTGGCCGAACCCGGTGACCGGCTGCTCCACTGGGATCTGCACTACGGGAACGTGCTCGCCGCCGAGCGCGAGCCCTGGCTCGCCATCGACCCGAAGCCGCTGGCCGGTGACCCCGGCTTCGAGCTGGCCCCCGCCCTCCACAACCGCTTCGACCCGGCCGAGACGCGCCGGCGGTTCGATCTGATGACCGAGGTCCTGGCGCTGGACCGGGAGCGCGCCCGGGCGTGGTCGCTCGGGCGGGTGCTCCAGAACGGTCTGTGGACGGTCGAGGACGGGGAGGAACGGCTCGGCGCCGTCCAGGTGTCGATCGCGCGGACCCTGCTGGGCCGGGAGTGAACTCCCGGCCCGGCGGAGGTGTCTTGGATGCTGGACCGGCCGGCGTGGCCGGCCGGGGCTCGGCCACGCTGATCCCATGATCCGTAACGCCCTGCCCGAGGACATCCCCGCGATCCACCGCATGGTCCGGGAACTCGCCGACTACGAGAAGGCGCTGCACGAGGTCCGCGCCACCGAGGAGCAGCTCCGCGAGGCGCTCTTCGGCGAGCGGCCCGCCGCCCACGCCCACATCGCCGTGACGGACGACGGGGAAGTCGTCGGATTCTCCCTGTGGTTCCTGAACTTCAGCACCTGGCGCGGGGTGCACGGCATTTATCTGGAGGATCTGTACGTACGCCCCGACCGGCGCGGCGGCGGGCACGGCAAGGCGCTGCTGACGGAGCTGGCGCGGATCTGTGTGGAGCGGGGGTACGAGCGGCTGGAGTGGTCGGTCCTGGACTGGAACACCCCATCGATCGACTTCTACCGGTCGCTCGGCGCCCGTCCGCAGGACGAGTGGACCGTGTACCGGCTGACCGACGAGGCGCTCGCGTCGCTCGGCTCGCGAGCCCGGCAAGATCCGAAAGAGACGGCCTAGGGCCTCACGGGCCTCACGGGCCTCGCGGGCCTCGCGGAGCCGGGAGCCGGTGAGGAGCCGGTGGGGATCAGGACCACCTTGCCGACCGCCCCCCGGGTCTCGATCGCCCGGTGGGCGCCCGCCGCGTCGCTGAGCGGGAAGCGGTGGACGGCCGGGCGGAGCCGGCCGGTGGCCGCCTCGGCGAGGGAGCGCTCCTCCAGGGCGCGCAGTCCGCCCGCCCGCTCCAGCATTCCCGGGCCGAGCACCATCTCCGAGGTGATCCCGCGCTCGGCCTGCTCCTCCTCGGTGAAGGTCAGCGGCTCCCCGTCGTGCAGCTTCTCCCCGGCCCAGCCGAAGACGACGTGCCGGCCGCCCTTGCCGAGCAGATCGACGGCGGCGCGCCCGTTGGCGCCGCCGACCGCGTCGAAGACGGTGGTGGCGCGCTGCTCGCCCAGGTAGTCGCGGACCTGCTCGGGCCAGTCGGGCTGCTTGTAGTCGACGGCGATGTCCGCGCCGTTCGCCAGGACGCCCGCGACCTTGACCGGGCCGCCCGCCAGACCGATGACGGTGGCGCCGGCGTTCTTGGCGTACTGCACGAGCAGGGTGCCGATGCCGCCGGCCGCCGCGGTGACGATCACGGTGGAGTCCGGGCCCGGCTCGGCGAACTGGAGGATGCCCAGCGCCGTGCGGCCGGTGCCGATCATGGCCACGGCCTCCGCCGCGTCCAGGCCGTCCGGGACCGCGTGGAGCCGGTCGGCGCCGGTGACGGCGAGTTCGGCGTATCCGCCCGGGACCATGCCCAGATGGGCGACGACCGGCCGTCCCAGCCAGTGGTCGTCGGTGCCCTCGCCGAGGGCGTCGACCACGCCCGCGACCTCGCGGCCCGGGATCGTCGGCAGCGGGATCGGCTCGGCGTAGGGGCCGCTCTCGCCCCGGCGCAGAGCGGTGTCCAGGACGTGGACGCCGGCGGCGGCGACCGAGATCCGCACCTGGCCGGGGCCGGGGACGGGGTCCTCGGCCACCTCGTGGACGAGGTTCTCGGCGGGGCCGAAGGCGTGGAGGCGGATGGCGTGCATGGCGGGCTCCCCTGAGTCGTGGTGCTCTCTCGGTGACAGGGCCAACCCTCCTGCCTCAACCTTGCTTGAGGTCAAGGGCCGCCGGGGGCGCCGCATGGCACGCCGGGGACACCGCCGCGACGGGGGCGGTGAGCCCGGGCTGTGGGGGGCCGGCTCGCGGGGAGGACGACCGGGGGCGCGTGCGCGGTCCGTGGCCTTTCGCGGGGCGTGGCCTTTCGCGGGGCGTCCGAGGACGGGTCTCAGATACGGGGGAAGCGGGCCTGGAGGTCCCAGATCACCGGGTTGTCGGCGAGGCTCTCGTGCAGATCGGTCAGATCCGCGATCACATCGTGCAGGAAGTCGCGGGACTCGCGGCGCAGCTCGCTGTGGCTGAAGGTGAGCGGCGGCTCGTCGCGGCGCATCCAGTCCGCCTCCACATCCACCCAGCCGAAGCGCCGCTCGAACAGCATCCGGTCGGCGGACTCCGTGAAGTCCAGCTCGGCGCGCTGGGGGGTGGCGGAGCGGCTGCCGCGCGGGTCGCGGTCGAGGCGCTCGACGATGTCGCAGAGCGCCCAGGCGAAGTCGAGGACGGGGACCCATCCCCAGGCGGTGGAGACCTCGCGGTCGGCCTTGGTGTCGGCGAGGTAGACGTCGCCGCAGAAGAGGTCGTGGCGGAGGGCGGGGGGGTCGGCCGCGCGGTAGTCGGTTTGAGGGGGGTCGGGGAAGCGGGGGGAGAGGGAGTAGCCGATGTCGAGCACGCTTGATGGTGTCATGAGGGGGTGGGGGTGGGGTGCGGGGGCTGGTCCCCGACCCGGGCCCGCTGGGTGCGGGGTCCCGTGGTGCGGGGTCCGTCCTCAATCGCCGGACGGGCTGGGTTTGTGCGGGGTCCCGTGGTGCGGGGTCCGTCCTCAATCGCCGGACGGGCTGGGATGTCACGCTGGGCGGGCTGGGGTGCGCGTCGAGCGGGCTGGGGTGTCGTGCTGGGTGGGCCGGGGTGCGTGCCGGACGGGCCGGGGTGCGTGCCGGACGGGCCGGGGGCCCGTCCGGCACGGGGTGGTCAGAAGCGGTGGGGGTGCTGGGGGAGGGGGGACTGGGGGGTGGTGGAGGTGCGGGGGGCGCCCGGGGCGCAGGTGGTGTCCTTCGCCGGGAGCTTCCCGGTGTTCAGGTACGACGTCCCCGCGGCATCCGCGCACGCGCTCCCGCCGAAGAGATACACCCCGTGCCCCTCCCCGTTCTTCACGGTCACCATCTTCGCGCCCTTGAGCGCGCTCCTCATCCCCTTCGCCGTCGAGAGCGGCGTCTGCGAGTCCCACTCGTTCTGGATGATCAGCGAGGGCACCTTGTTGTCGACCTTGGTGACCGGCTCACCGGACTTGTTCCAGAAGGCGCACGGCGTGATGTTGGACCCGAAGTCCCCGTACAGCGGGTAGCGCTTCTTGTCCCGGACCGCGTCCTTGCGGTACTGCTCGGTGTCGCGCGGCCAGGCCGCCGAGTTGTCCCCGCAGACGACCGACCAGAAGGCCGCGTCGCCGTTGTCGGCCGGCGTCTCCACGGCGAAGGCGGGCCGCCGGCGCGGCTCGGTCCCCGCCGGGCCGGTCTTCTTGCCGGCGGCGGCCTTCCTCAGGTTCACGACCAGTTCGCTGGCGGGCTCGACGCTGAAGGTCGAGTACCGCATGTACTCCCGCACCCCGTCGCCGTTGAACACCTCGCCCTCGTACTCGAAGGGCTTCCGGTCGGCCTGGGCCACCAGGTCCCAGAAGGACTTGCTCACCTTCTGCGGGGTGTCGCCCAGCTTGTAGACCGCGTTCCGCGCCGCCGCCCACTTCGTCCACCGCTGGAACGCCGGCTCCGCGCCGTCCGCCCACGCCTGGATCATGCCGCGCCAGGTGCGCGTGGGGTCGACGGCGCTGTCGAGGATGAAGCGGCCGGTCCGCTGGGGGAACATCTGGCTGTAGACGGCGCCCAGATAGGTCCCGTAGGAGTAGCCCACGTAGTTGAGCTTCTTCTCGCCGAGGACGGTACGGATCAGATCCAGGTCCCGCGCGGTGTTGCGGGTGGTGGTGTGCGGAACCTTCTCCCCGGACCTCTTGCGGCACTTGTCGGCGACGCCCTTCGCCGTGGCGACGTCCTTGGCGTAGGTCTTCGCCTTGTACACCCGCGGCCACAGGGCCTCGGCCCCGGAGAGTCCGCAGGTGACGGGGGAGCTCCGGCCGACGCCGCGGGGGTCGAAGCCGATCAGGTCGTACCGGTCCCGCACGGACTGGGGCAGCGCGGTCTTGAACTCCAGCGGCAGACCGAGCCCGCTGCCGCCGGGGCCGCCGGGGTTGGAGAGCAGGACGCCGTGGCGCTTGCCGGGCACACTGGTCCGGTAGCGGGATATCGCGATGTCCGTCTTCTTGCCGCCGGGCTTGGCGTAGTTGAGCGGCACCTTGACCGTGGCGCACTGGAAGGCGGCCGGCAGATCCGGGTGGCACCGCTTCCAGGTGAGCTTCTGCTGGGCGTACTGAGCCAGGGGACTCGTCCCGGGGCCCGGTGCGGCCGCCGCGGTGGTGGTGGTCACGGCGGGTGCGAGTGTCGCCATGACACTCACCGCGAGCACGGGTACGAGTCGTCGTCGCTGCATGAAGTCGTTCCTCCAGTGGATGGGCTCGCTGCTGTGGCGCAAGAGGCTCAATGGGCGCCTGTGCCAATGTAGTTGGCGCGGTGCCGGCGGGGGCCCGGTCCGCCGGATCGGAGGCCGGCGGGCGCGAAGGCCGTCACCGCAGGGCCGCCGGCCGGGGCCGCGGCGGGTCCGCCCGCCGCGCGTGGGGGAGCCGGTCTTCTCAACCGCACCGAGGGGCCTTCCCGTTGAGCGGGGTGGGTGACGGGATAGACCCTGGCTCAAGGAAGGGCGGGGCGAATCATCCCCGAGGGCGGGCTTGCTGCGACCCTGGAGGGAGGGGCGCGCGGAGGGCTCGTCCCCGGGGCGTAGGGGATGCCCCGCAGGACACCCCCGGGTACGGCCGGGCGCACGCCGGAGGGCGGCACCCCCCGGTACGGCCGGGCGCACGCCGAAGGGCGGCACCCCCTGGGAGAGGGGTGCCGCCCTTCGGATGGAGCAGGAGCTGCCGATCCCGGGGGATCAGAAGTCCATGTCACCGCCCGGCATGCCGCCCGGAGCGGCCGCGGCGGCCTTCTCCGGCTTGTCGGCGATGACGGCCTCGGTGGTCAGGAACAGCGCCGCGATGGAGGCCGCGTTCTGCAGGGCAGAGCGGGTCACCTTCGCGGGGTCGAGGATGCCCTCGGCGATCATGTCGACGTACTCACCGGTCGCGGCGTTCAGGCCGTGGCCGACGGGCAGGTTGCGCACCTTCTCGACGATGACGCCACCCTCCAGGCCGCCGTTGATGGCGATCTGCTTGAGCGGGGCCTCCAGCGCGAGCTTCACGGCGTTGGCGCCGGTCGCCTCGTCGCCTTCGAGGTCGAGCTTCTCGAAGACCGAGGAAGCCTGGAGCAGCGCGACGCCACCACCGGCGACGATGCCCTCCTCGACGGCCGCCTTCGCGTTGCGGACGGCGTCCTCGATGCGGTGCTTGCGCTCCTTGAGCTCGACCTCGGTCGCGGCACCGGCCTTGATGACGGCCACGCCGCCGGCCAGCTTCGCCAGGCGCTCCTGGAGCTTCTCGCGGTCGTAGTCCGAGTCGGAGTTCTCGATCTCGGCGCGGATCTGGTTGACCCGCCCGGCGACCTGGTCGCTGTCACCGGCGCCGTCGACGATCGTGGTCTCGTCCTTGGTGATGACGACCTTGCGGGCGCGGCCCAGCAGGTCCAGGCCGGCGTTCTCGAGCTTGAGGCCGACCTCCTCGGAGATGACCGTGCCGCCCGTGAGGATGGCGATGTCGTTCAGCATGGCCTTGCGGCGGTCGCCGAAGCCCGGGGCCTTGACGGCGACGGACTTGAAGGTGCCGCGGATCTTGTTCACGACCAGCGTGGACAGGGCCTCGCCCTCGACGTCCTCGGCGATGATCAGCAGGGGCTTGCCCGACTGCATGACCTTCTCCAGCAGCGGAAGGAGGTCCTTCACGTTGCCGATCTTGGAGTTGACGATCAGGATGTACGGGTCGTCCAGGGACGCCTCCATACGCTCCATGTCGGTGGCGAAGTACGCCGAGATGTAGCCCTTGTCGAAGCGCATACCCTCGGTGAGCTCCAGCTCCAGACCGAAGGTCTGGGACTCCTCGACGGTGATGACGCCTTCCTTGCCGACCTTGTCCATCGCCTCGGCGATGAGCTCGCCGATCTGGGTGTCGGCGGCGGAGATGGAGGCGGTGGAGGCGATCTGCTCCTTGGTCTCCACGTCCTTGGCCTGCTCCAGGAGGGCACCGGAGACGGCCTCGACGGCCTTCTCGATGCCGCGCTTGAGGGCCATCGGGTTGGCGCCGGCCGCGACGTTGCGCAGGCCCTCGCGGACGAGCGCCTGGGCGAGAACGGTGGCGGTGGTCGTGCCGTCGCCGGCGACGTCGTCCGTCTTCTTGGCGACTTCCTTGACCAGCTCGGCGCCGATCTTCTCGTACGGGTCCTCGAGCTCGATCTCCTTGGCGATGGACACACCATCGTTGGTGATCGTGGGCGCGCCCCACTTCTTCTCAAGGACGACGTTGCGGCCCTTGGGGCCGAGGGTGACCTTGACGGCGTCGGCGAGCTGGTTCATACCGCGCTCAAGGCCGCGCCGCGCCTCCTCGTCGAACGCGATGATCTTTGCCATGTGAAGTGTCCTCCACGGACTGGTGGGAAGCTCTGGCCGGACCGCGCTGGCGCCCGCGACGGACGGTCCCCAGCCGTGTGGTTCTCTGCCCCACCCGGCGTGCGGACCTCACCGACCCGGTCCTTGTTCTGTCACTCTCACCAGGAGAGTGCTAACGCCAATGATTAGCACTCGCCCCCTCCGAGTGCAAGCGCCTCCGGGAGAACCGGGGGGAGCGAGGGCCCCGGGAGCCCGTCCCCGCGGGGCGGTGCGCGGGCGCGCGCCGCCCCGCCGCGCCGGGGCTCCGGGAGCGCCCGCGCGAGGGCGCCCGGGGGCTCCGCCGGCCTGCCGCGCCCGGACACACCTGTGGGGTCCGCACCCCGTTCCCGGGATGCGGACCCCACATGTGTGAGCGCGTCGGTGGCCGATCGCGTCGCAGGTGTCGCAGGTGTGGCGAGGAACGCGGGATCAGACCGCGAGCTTCACCATGTCCGCCTGCGGACCCTTCTGTCCCTGCGAGATTTCGAACTCGACTCGCTGCCCCTCCTCCAGGGTGCGGTAGCCGTCCATCTGGATCGCGCTGTAGTGGACGAAGACGTCCGCACCACCGTCGACCGCGATGAAGCCGTACCCCTTCTCCGCGTTGAACCACTTGACGGTGCCCTGAGCCATGCCTAACTCCCCTATTACTGGCCCTTGCGCAGGACCGCACCTCGCGGACCCGGGTCAGACCTCACCCGCCGTGTGCCTGCCCGTCCGGGACGGGTTGAGGACCCCACAGGTGTGCGCCGGAACGCGTCGACCGCGGCTGAATGTATCTGCCCAACTGCCCTCTGCAACAGGTCAATCGGACGAGAAATCCGGGCACGGGCCATCGGGTAATCAGCCTGAATTCATGAGATCCCGGGGCAAGTCGGGCCCGGCAAAGAGGACTTAGGGTTCAAATCAAGCGCACACATTGGCTGCTTCTTATCGCGCCCGGGCGCATTCTGATAGGCCGGTCGGCACCGTCGGCCGAGGGGCGTTCCCCAACTGTAGCGCGCTCAACCCTACAGAATTGCCCCCTCCGTTTCTCTTGCGGAGGGGGCAATCGGGGTGACGGTGCGTAGAGACGCGCCGGGGCTCAGCCGCCGGCGACCGCCGGGATGATCGAGACGCCGGCGCCGTCCGGGGTCGCGGTCTCCAGGCCCTGCTCGAAGCGGACGTCGTCGTCATTGACATAGACGTTCACGAAGCGGCGCAGCCTGCCGTTGTCGTCCAGGACGCGCGCGGCGATCCCCGCGTGGTTCCGCTCCAGGTCCGCGATCACCTCGGAGAGGGTGGTGCCCTCGGCGGCCACCTCGGCCCGGCCTCCGGTGTAGGTGCGCAGAATGGTCGGGATACGGACGTTGACGCTCATCTTCAGCTCTCCCAGGGGGTCGTGGGCCGGGGCCGGGTCAGTGGGCCAGGCCGGCGTCGCGGAACGCGTCCAGGCTCGGGCGGATCGTCGCGGTGGGCCCGGTGGTCGGGGCCACCGCGTCCAGGGTCTTGAGGCCGTCACCGGTGTTGAGGACGACGGTGGTCAGCGCGGGGTCGAGCACGCCGGCCTCGATCAGCTTCCGGGTCACGCCCACGGTGACCCCGCCGGCGGTCTCGGCGAAGATGCCCTCCGTGCGGGCCAGCAGCTTGATCGAGTCCACGATCTGCTCGTCGGTGACGTCCTCGACGGCGCCGCCCGTGCGGCGGGCGATGTCCAGGACGTAGGGCCCGTCGGCGGGGTTGCCGATCGCCAGCGACTTGGCGATGGTGTCCGGCTTCACCGGGCGCACCACGTCGTGCCCGGCCTTGAAGGCCGCCGCCACCGGCGAGCAGCCCTCCGCCTGGGCCCCGAAGATCTTGTAGGGGCGGTCCTCGACCAGGCCCAGCCGGATCAGCTCCTGGAGACCCTTGTCGATCTTGGTGAGCTGGGAGCCGGAGGCGATCGGGATCACGATCTGGTCGGGCAGCCGCCAGCCGAGCTGCTCGCAGATCTCGTACGCCAGCGTCTTGGAGCCCTCGCCGTAGTACGGGCGCAGATTGACGTTGACGAAGCCCCAGCCCTCGCCGAGCGGATCGCCGATCAGCTCCGAGCAGAAACGGTTCACATCGTCGTAGTTGCCCTCGATGCCGACCAGCTCGCCGCCGTAGACCGCGGCCATGACGACCTTGCCCTGCTCCAGGTCGTGCGGGATGAAGACACAGGAGCGCAGGCCCGCCCGGGCCGCCGCCGCGCCGACCGCGCCGGCGAGGTTGCCGGTGGAGGAGCAGGACAGGGTGGTGAAGCCGAAGGCGCGGGCCGCCTCGACGGCGATGGCGACGACCCGGTCCTTGAAGGAGTGGGTCGGGTTGCCGGAGTCGTCCTTGATGAACAGCCCGCCGGTGACGCCCAGTTCGCGGGCGAGGTTGTCGGCCTTGACCAGCTTGGTGAAGCCCGGGTTCAGGCTCGGCTTGTCCGCCACGCCGGCGGGGACGGGCAGCAGGGGCGCGTACCGCCAGATGTTCTCCGGACCGGCGGCGATCCGGGCGCGCAGCGCCTCGGGGTCACCGGACGGGAGGTCGTAGGCGACTTCCAGCGGACCGAAACAGGAGGAACAGGCGAAGATCGGGCCCAGAGCGAAGCGCTCACCGCACTCGCGACACGAGAGAGCCGCTGCGGGGCCCAGGTCGACGGGGGTGACGGGGGTGCTGAGGTCAGTCTGAACAGCCATGGAGGGAGGCCCTTTCTCCTCATCTTTCCCATGGCGAGGCTCGCCATGAGACGGATTTGGCACCTTCCCGAGCCGGGAGCCTCACGCGCTGAACAGCGACTGAGACCGGCTGGAGGGTTGCCGGGGCTTCAACGGGCCGTATCCCTCTGCCCCTCTGGATGAGCGGTATTCGATTGTGAACACGGGACCCGACCCCGACATGCGGTGGGCATCCGTGTTGTTCAAGACTGTAACCGAAGGGGTGGACGGTTGAGATAGTCGTCCGAACCGCGAGATGCGTCACAGCTGTGGGGAGTGGGCGAACGTGCTCGACGAGACAGAGCGCTGGCTGACCAGGCGTTCCTGGTCGGCGGCCGACCGGCCGCTGCCCCGGCTGCTCGCCGCGAAGCGGGCCGTGCCCGCCACGGTGAGCGTGGTGCTGCCCGCGCTCAACGAGGAGGCCACGGTGGGTGACATCGTCACCGTGATCCGCCGGGAGCTGATGGAGACCGCCCCGCTCGTCGACGAGCTGGTGGTGATCGACTCCGGCTCCACCGACCGCACGGCCGATGTGGCCGCCGCGGCGGGCGCGCGGGTGGTGCACCGGGACGCGATCCTGCCCCGGATTCCCGCCGTCGCCGGCAAGGGCGAGGTGCTCTGGCGGTCACTGATGGTTACCCGCGGTGACATCGTCTGCTTCGTCGACGCCGACCTGCGGGACTTCTCCGCCGACTTCGTCTCCGGGATCGTGGGCCCGCTCCTGACCGACCCCGGCATCGACTTCGTCAAGGCGATGTACGACCGCCCCCTCGACGACACCCCGGGGCAGGGCGGCCGGGTGACCGAGCTGGTGGCCCGGCCGCTGCTCAATCTGCACTGGCCGCTGCTGGCCGGGTTCGTCCAGCCGCTGGGCGGGGAGTACGCGGTCCGGCGCGGGCTGCTGGAGCGGCTGCCCTTCCCGGTGGGGTACGGGGTGGAGCTGGGCCTGCTCGTCGACGCCCTGCACACGGTGGGCCTGGACGCCCTCGCCCAGGTCGACGTGGGCTCCCGCAAACACCGCCACCAGGACGGCCAGGCCCTCGGCCGGATGGCCGCCGCGATCTACCGGACCGCCCAGCTCCGGCTGACCCGGGGCCATCTGGTGCGCCCCTCGCTCACCCAGTTCGAGCGCGGTGAGCACGGTTTCGAGCCGCGCACCCACCGGGTGGACACCGAGGAGCGGCCCCCGATGGGGGAGATCCCCGAGTACGCGGCGCGTCGCGCCGCCTGACTCCCACCCGCTGGCTGAATATCCTATATATGAGATTTGTGCACCGCTCCGTCGTCGCCGCGACGGCGCTGCTCGGCCCCGCTCTGCTCGGCTCCGCCCTGCTGCACGGCCCGGCGGCGGCCCAGACCCTGGGCCCCCGGCAGAGCGGCACCGGCGCCGAGCGCCTCTGGCTCCTCGGCGGGCTCGCGCTGAGCCTCGCCGCCGCCGGGATCGTCGCCTACGCCGCCGCCCGCGGCCGCCGGGGCGCCGGAGCGGCGGCGGGCACCCGGCCCGAGTGAGCCAACCGGAGCCGTACGCACGTTTGAGTCCGCGCGGGACGGGCTAGGTTCGCGACATGGTCTCCGAGCCCCCCACCGCCCCGTCCCGCGCGCGGATTCTCGTCGCGTCCAACCGGGGCCCCGTCTCCTACACGCTCCGCGACGACGGCACCCTCGACGCCCGGCGCGGCGGTGGCGGACTCGTCTCCGGCCTCTCCGCGATCGGCTCGGGGGAGGACGCCCTCTGGATCTGCTCCGCCCTCGGCGACGGCGACCGCGAGGCCCTGCGGCGCGGCACCGGCGAGCCCGGGGTGCTGATGCTCGGCATCGACCCCGCCGTCCACTCCGACGCGTACAACGGCATCGCCAACTCCGTGCTCTGGTTTGTGCACCACCTGCTCTACCAGACCCCGCTGGAACCCGTCTTCGACGCCGCGTTCCGCCGTCAGTGGGCCGCGTACGAGAGCTACAACCGCTCCTTCGCGCGGGCGCTGGCCGACCACGCCGACGACGGCGCCGCCGTGCTGGTGCAGGACTACCACCTCGCGCTCGTCCCCGGGCTGCTCCGGGAGCTCCGGCCCGATCTGCGCATCGGGCACTTCTCGCACACCCCCTGGGCGCCCGCCGACTACTTCCGGCTGCTCCCCGACGACATCGCCGAGCAGCTCCTGCGCGGCCTCCTCGGCGCCGACCGCACCTGCTTCCTCACCCGCCGCTGGGCCGGTCTCTTCGGCGAGTGCGTCACCCGGGTGCTCGGCGAGAAGGCCCTCGACGGCGCCCGGATCGGGGTGCACGGCCTCGGCGCGGACGCCGGCTTCCTGCGGGAGCGGGCCCACCGCCCGGACGTGGCGGAGCGGATGGCCGCCCTCCGCGAGCAGATCGGCCCCGGCCGGCGCACCATCGTGCGGGTGGACCGCACCGAGCTGTCCAAGAACATCGTGCGCGGGCTGCTCGCCTACCGGGAGCTGCTCGCGTCCCGCCCCGAGTGGCGCGAGCGCGTGGTGCATGTCGCCTTCGCCTACCCCTCCCGGCAGGACCTGGCGGTCTACCGCGACTACACGGCCGAGGTGCGACGGGTCGCCGACGAGATCAACGAGGAGTACGGCACACCCGGCTGGACCCCGGTCGTCCTCCATGTGAAGGACGACTTCGCCCGCTCGCTCGCCGCCTACCGCCTCGCGGACGTCGCCCTGGTCAACCCCATCCGGGACGGGATGAACCTGGTCGCCAAGGAGATCCCGGTGGTCTCCGACGAGGGCTGCGCGCTGGTGCTGTCCCGGGAGGCGGGGGCGCACGAGGAGCTGGGCGGGGACGCGCTCACCGTCAATCCGTACGACATCACCGCCACCGCCGACGCCCTGCACCGGGCGCTCACCATGCCCGCCGACGAGCGCGCCCGGCGCACCGGGCGGCTCGCGGCGGCGGCCACGGCGCTGCCGCCCGAGCGGTGGTTCCTCGACCAGCTGGAGGCGCTGCGGGAGCTGTAGCCCCGCCGCGGGGGACTACAGCCGCTCCGCGAGGGCCGCCAGGAACTCCACCACCGCGGCCGGGCCCGGCAGCAGCAGATCGGCCCGCTCGGCCAGCTCGGTGACCTCCGTGCTGCCGCTGCACACCAGCAGCCCCGGCAGTCCGTCCGAGCGGAGCTTCTCCACGGCCGCGAAGGCGGGCAGGTCCCCGAGGTCGTCCCCCGCGTACAGCACGGCCTCGGCCTTCACCTCGCGCACGTACTCCGCGAGGGCGACGCCCTTGTCCATGCCCGGCGGGCGCAGCTCCAGCACCATCCGGCCGGGCTCCAGCACCAGACCGTGCCGGGAGGCGAGACCGGCCAGCGGCTCCCGCAGCGCCTCGAAGGCGGCCCGCGGGTCGGCGGCGCGGCGCGTGTGCACGGCGACGGCCTGGCCCTTCTCCTCGATCCAGGTCCCCTGCCAGGCGCCGATGCGGTCGAGGAAGCCGGGCAGCTCGGCGCGGACGGCGGCGACGCCGGGGTGCGGGGCGGGGGTGTTCACGGTGCCGGTGACCGCGTCCCACCGCTCGGCGCCGTAGTGCCCGAGCACCACCAGATGGTCCAGCCCCGCCACCCCGGCGAAGCCGCCGTAGCGGACCGCGACCCCCGCGGGGCGGCCGGTGACCACCGCCACGGACGCCACCCCGGGCGCGAGGCGCGCCAGCGCCGGCACCGCGCCGGGGTGGGCGCGGGCCTGCTCCGGGTCGGGGACGATCTCGGCGAGGGTGCCGTCGAAGTCGAGTGCGACGACGGCACCGCGGGGACGGTCCAGAAGTGCGGCGAGGCCGTCGCGGCCCGCCGGGGTCGACGGGGACGGCAGAGGATGCGCGTACGGGGAGCTGCCCATGGCCCCGACCTTAGCGGCGTGTGCGTTTCCCGTCTCTGACACGGCGCAGCCGGTTGACGGTCACCGGGGCGTGGGCGAGGGCGCGGGGATCGTCGAGGAGGGCGTTGAGCAGCTGGTAGTAGCGGACCGGGGAGATGCCGAGCCGCTCCCTGATGGCGCGCTCCTTGGCGCCGGGGCCCGGCCAGGAGTGCTGTTCCATGGCGAGCACGGCGCGGTCACGCTCGGAGAGCGGCGCGGTGTCGGTCATGCCTCCAACATAGACGCGGGCGCCGACAGCCCGCCCCCCGCGCCCGCCGGGCCGGTGCCCGCTACTCCTCCTTGGCCTCGGCCTCGGCGGCGTTCCGGGCGATCCGGCCCAGCACCTTCTCCGGGGTGGTGCCCTCGGTCACGGCCTTGCCGATGTTCCGCTTGATGTCGTCGCTCACGGCGCCCCAGGAGGTCTTGTCGACCGGGGGCAGCAGCGCGGCGGGCAGCTCCCGCAGGAACTGCCGCAGATCCCTGTGGTCCGGGTCCAGCTCCATCGCCTCGGAGCCGGTCACCGTCACCGGCAGCAGATCGTTCTGCGAGGCGAACGCCAGGACGTTCTTGTCGGCGAAGAGGAAGTCCAGGAAGGTGCCGATCTCGTCCTTGTTGCCGTTCTCCTTGAAGCCCATGATCCAGTCGGCGACGCCGAGGGAGGCCTTGGTCTCCCCGGTGCGGCCGGGCACCGGGACCATGCCGAGCCCGACACCGGCCGCCCTGGCCTGCTTGATCAGCGAGGGGTGGCCGTTGAGCATCCCCACCTCGCCCCGGGTGAAGGCGGCGAACGCGTCCTTGCGGTTCAGCTCACCGGGGGCGCCGGGTCCGGTGAGGCCGGGGCCGACCAGATGGGACTTGATCCACTGAAGGGTGCCGGCGTTCTCCTCGGTGTCGATGGAGTAGCCGCCGCCGGGGTCCACATAGCCGTTGGAGCCGCTGCCGAGCAGCCACATCATGGTCTCGATCTGGGCCTCCTCGGGCCCCAGCGGCAGCGCGAAGGGGTATTTCACATCGGTGCCGGACTTCAGCCGCTCGGCGGCCTCGCTCAGCTCCGCCCAGGTCTTCGGGGCCTTCTCGATCCCGGCCTCCGCGAAGAGGTCCTTGTTGTAGAAGAGCAGCCGGGTGGAGGCGGCGAACGGGAGCCCGTACTGCACCCGGCGCTGTTCGCCGGCGTCCGCCAGCGGGGGCAGGAAGTTGGACTGCACGGGGATGGAGAGGAGTTCGTCCGCGCTGTAGAGCTTGTCGTCGGCGGCGTAGTCGGCGTAGGCGCCGATCTGCGCCATGTCGGGGGCCTTGCCCTCCTTCACCAGCTCGGAGACCTCGCGGTCCACATCGGTCCAGGGCTCTATCCGCACCTCGACCTTGATGTTGGTGTGCTGGGACTCGAACTCCCGGACCAGTTTGGACCAGTACGTCTTGCTGCTCTGGCCGCCGCTGACGTCGTAGTCGGCGGCGATGAGGCTGAGCGTGACCTCGTCCGGGCCGCTGGAGCCGCCACAGCCCGTGAGGGTGAGGGCCAGTGCCGCGGTCGCCGCCGTCAGACTCAAGAAGTGCCGTGGCACAGCTCTGCTCCCGGTTCGCCGATTGCTTGATGTGTGCCCGCATGCAGCCTGCTGCCGCCCCCCGGGCGAGCTGCGATTTTCCATCACGGGGGGTTCAGTGGTCTATGCCGCGCGGTCTCACTTCTGCAACGTCTGTTCTACAGAAGGGTTTTGTTATGGGGCGCGGGAGGTGCCCATTGCCCTGGTGTGTCCGGGCCTGCTAAGCACGTCTCGGCACGGAATGGTCAAGTGCCGGTCGGTATACACGTGTACGCGCGCGAGGAGTCTTGCCACATGTCCCGTACTGCGACAGAGATAGCCACCCAGCCCGCCTGTTGGCGCCGTGCGGCCCGTGCCGTGGTGGATTTCGGGGGGCTGCCGAGGCCGGGGGAGCGGGTGGCCGTGACCGGGTGCGGGACGTCGTGGTTCATGGCGATCGCGTACGCGGCGCTGCGGGAGGCGGCGGGGCAGGGGGAGACGGACGCGTTCGCGGCGTCGGAGTTCCCGGTGGGCCGCTCCTACGACCGGGTGGTGGCGATCACCCGCTCGGGGACGACCACCGAGGTGCTGGACCTGCTCGCCCGGTTCAAGGGCCGGGTCCCGACGACGGCCCTGACGGCGGACCCGGCGACCCCGGTGACGCACGCGGCGGACGAGGTGGCGGTGCTGGACTGGGCGGACGAGGAGTCGGTGGTGCAGACCCGGTTCGCCACGACCGCGCTGGCCTTCCTGCGCGCGGGCCTCGGCCCGGTGCCGGGTCTGAAGCCGGTCACGGAGGCGGCGGTGGACGCGGAGCTGGCGGTGACGGAGCCGCTGCCGGAGGCGGCGGTGGGGGCGGAGCAGTGGACGTTCCTCGGGCGCGGCTGGACGTACGGGCTGGCGCTGGAGGCGGGGCTGAAGATGCGGGAGGCGGCCGGGGCGTGGACGGAGGCGTATCCGGCGATGGAGTACCGGCACGGGCCGATCGCGATCACGGGGGCGGGGCGGGTGGCGTGGGTGTTCGGGGAGCTGCCGGAGGGGTTGTCCGGTGAGGTGGGGAGGGTGGGGGGGAGTCTGGTGGTGCATCAGGGGGGTGATCCGATGGCGGATCTGGTGAGGGTGCAGAGGCTGGCGGTGGAGCTGGCGGAGCGCAAGGGGTTCGATCCGGACCGCCCGAGGAATCTCTCCCGCAGCGTGATCCTCCCCTGACCGGGGCGCCCGGGCGCGGGCCCTGTGCGACGGGGTCCCGCATCCTGCGGGCCCGGGTCGGGGGCCGGCCCCCGAACCCCCGCTCCTCAATCGCCGGAGGGGCTGGATTTTGT